>JAUMXP010000070.1 GCA_030529125.1 Eubacteriales bacterium
GGATGTAAAATTCAGGATCTATACTGCTTTGCGGCTTTAATATCAACACTGTTCCACCACTGTCATCTACATCTACAAGCTTTTGGTAAAAAGCAAAAACAAGATGCGCAATACCAAAAATAGCGAAGAATATGAGCACGCACAAAAAGAATATTTTCATTTTATCACCTCTGTATATGATATTTGCATTTTTCGCTTTTGTTACGAATAAACGCATATATGATGCTGATACTAAATACGGCGTATGCCAAAATATTAATGAGGTGAATAAAATGGACAACACTTATTCTAATCGCAGTATCCACTGTACAGTAGATACCTGCAAATTTCACAATGACAAGGAAAACTACTGCTCTTTAGAGAGCATCAGAGTGCAGACACACGAGAAAAATCCTACTAAGATTGAGTGCACAGACTGCGGTAGCTTTATGTGCAAGGATTCATGCAAAAACTGTATGTAAGCAGTAGTTTGCGGGCAGACGGGGAGACCTGTCTGCTCTTTTTTTATATCACAATTTCAAATTTTTATACATAAAATGTGGTGTAGTATTTTATTGAAAGGTGATAGATTTGTATAACAGTGTTGCTGTAATAGGTGGCGATAAACGTCAGCTATATTGCGCAAAAGCGTTTCTGAACGATGGTATGAAAGTAACATTAGGCGGTTTTGATAAGCTTATAAGCGACTGTGAAATAGAGATAACCTCAGCCTTTGAAGCAGCTTTGTGCAGCGAGGTTATAGTCCTGCCTCTGCCATGTGTCAAAGGTGCTTTTTTAAACGCACCGCTTTCTAATGAGAATATAGAGCTTAGTGATGAGCTTGTATGTGCAATGAAAGGCAAGAAGATATTCTGCGGTATGAAGGATAAGCTCATAAATGCTTGCGATAAAATAAACCCACAGCTTATTTACGATTATTCACAGCGAGAAGAGTTTGCAGTGCATAACGCGGTTGCAACTGCTGAGGGTGCAATAGAAATTGCCATGCGTGAATTTGAGGGTACCATAAGCCACAGCAGGTGTTTGGTTTGCGGCTACGGTAGAATCGGCAAGGTGCTCGCAGACAGACTAAGTGCTCTAAATGCAGATGTCACAGTCAGTGCGAGAAAGCTAAGTGACCTTGCTTTTATAAGTACAAAACAGTTGAGCGCAGTTAGTACAAATAAGCTATATACACTTTCACCTTTTGATATTATATTCAACACTGTGCCTGCGCCTATTATTGACTCACGTATTTTGTCGCATATAGGCAAAAACGCTATAGTCATAGACCTTGCGTCACTACCCGGCGGAGTGGATTTTGAGTCGGCGTCCAGACTCAATATCTGTGCCATACATGCACTGTCGCTACCCGGTAAATGTGCACCGAAAACAGCAGGCGAAATAATAAAAAACACGATTACAAATATGCTTGAGGAGGATGACAGGTGTCAAAAACCAGCATAGGTTTTGCAATGTGCGGTTCCTTTTGTACCTTTTCAAAAGCGCTTGTACAAATGAAAAAACTTGTTGAGTTAAAATATGATGTACTGCCTATAATGTCTTTTACGGCAGCAAATACGGATACACGCTTTGGTAAGGCGAAGGAATTCACAGAAGAAATAGAGGAAATAACAGGCAAAAAAATAATAAATACCATTAGTGCTGCAGAGCCGATTGGTCCTAAAAAACTGTGTGACTTGCTGCTGATTTGTCCGTGCACGGGTAATACTCTGTCAAAAATTTCAAACGCAATCACTGATACACCTGTTACTATGGCGGCTAAGTCACATCTGCGTATTTTACGACCACTGCTGTTGTGCGTTGCAACGAACGATGGTCTGGGTGCAACAGCTCAGAATATCGGTAAACTGCTCAACACAAAGAATGTATACTTTGTGCCTATGAGTCAGGACGATTATATTAACAAGCCTAACTCTTTGGTGTCTCATTTTGAGCTTATCCCTCAGTGTGTCGAGAGCGCACTGAAGTCAAGTCAATATCAGCCTGTGTTTCGATAGCATGAAGCATAATTCTATAACAGAAATATATTCGCAAGAAAACTCTATAATAATTTCATAAAAGAAATATAACTACAATCAGATATAAAAATAATTCTGTATAAGAAATAAAAACAAAAAGCCAAGCGTTGTTTTCGTTTGGTTTTTTGTTTTTTTATTCTTGCTGTTGAAAACTTGACTTTTGTGTGGTATATTTAATGTGTATATTTATATAGTCGAAGGTGCAAAGATGAAATATTGTGTTGAATGCAAGAAGTTATACGATGGTGCAGATACTATGTGCACAGAGTGTAATAAAAAATTTAAAAATATAGTTGATATTAACGAGCCTGTACAGCTGTGCGTTGTAGGCGGTGTTGACCGCAACAGAATATGCGGTGCTCTAAAAGACGCTGAGATACCGTTTCTTGAACGACAGTACGGTGCTATGGGTGTAGCTAACGAAGTAGTCACAGGCTATGACGCTAAACTGCTGAATATCAACATACTTGTTCCGTATTCAGCTTTACCTAAAGCGTACGAGATTGCTGTAGCTTTGGAGGTCGCAGACGAATCGATGAAACCTTTAGTAGAAAAGGTGGCTGAAGACGTTGAAGCTTACAAGCAGAAGTACCTAGCAGAAAACGAGAATATGAGCAGCAAAAAACGCACAGGTATAAAGATTCTTTCTGTTGTTTTGTTGTTAGCTTTAGTAGCTGCTGTTGTATGGGGAACAGACTATATCATGGAATTGATTAAGAAATTATTCGGAGGTTGATTATATGAAAATCAGTACTAAATGTGTTCAGGAAGGCTGGCAGCCAAAAAACGGTGAGCCACGCGTGCTTCCTATTTATCAGAGTACAACTTTTGCGTATGATAGCGCAGAAACAATGGGCAAGCTGTTTGACTTAGAGGCTGACGGCTTTTTCTACACACGTCTTGCTAACCCTACTTTAGACGCGGTTGAAAAGAAAATCGCTGCTTTAGAGGGCGGCGTTGGCGCTATGTTGACTAGTGCAGGTCAGGCTGCATCTTTGATTTCTATTACAAATATTTGTAAAACAGGTGACCACGTTATCTGTGCTGCTGCTATTTACGGCGGTACTTTTAACCTGTTCAATAAGACTCTCAGAGATCTTGGCATTGAGTTCGATTTTATCGATCCTGCAGCTAGTGAAGAAGAGCTAAATAATGCTTTTAAAGAAAATACACGTGCTGTATTTACAGAGACACTGTCTAACCCATCACTCGATGTATGTGACCTTGAGCTCTACGCTAAGTGCGCTCACGCTCACTCATGCCCGCTGATTGTTGACAACACTTTTGCTACTCCTGTTAACTGCAGACCATTTGAGTGGGGTGCAGATATTGTTGTTCACTCTACTTCAAAGTATCTAGATGGACACGCTGTAGCTTTAGGTGGTTGTATTGTTGACAGCGGTAATTTTGATTGGAACTGTGGCAACTACCCAATGCTTACAACTCCTGACGAAACATACCACGGTGTTGTTTACACAGAGCATTTTGGCAAGGCTGCATATATTGCTAAAGCCAGAACTCACTTAATGCGCGATCTCGGTACACAGATGTCACCACAGAATGCGTTTTTGCTTAATCTTGGTATCGAGACACTTCATCTTAGAATGGCTAAGCACTGTGAAAACGCACAGAAGGTTGCTGAATTTTTAGCTAATAATGACAAGGTTGAGTGGGTAAACTTCCCTGGTCTTCCTACTAACAAGTACTACGACCTTGCTAAAAAATATATGCCACAGGGTACCTGCGGTGTAATCTCTTTTGGCGTTAAGGGTGGTAAGGCTGAGGCGGCTAAGATGATGGAAGGCTTAAAGCTTGCTAAAATCGTTGTTCACGTTGCTGATGCTCGTACATGCGTACTTCATCCTGCTTCTACAACTCATCGTCAGCTCAACGATCAGCAGCTCATCGACGCTGGTATTATGCCTAATATGATCAGATTGTCTGTTGGTATCGAAGATGCAGATGATATTATCGAGGATATCGCACAGGCTTTAGAAAACGTATAATTTTGATTATTTATCCGCAGTACTTTTGTATTGCGGATAAACTATAGGTGGAGTAATGAAACACTTTACAAGCGCAATTATTGCAGCATCAGGCGACTCAACTCGTATGGGAATGGGAATATCCAAACAGCTTATTAAAATAGGGGACAAGGTGACTATCGAACACACTCTTACTGCGTTTGAAAACAGCAGTGTTATAGACGAGATTGTTGTTGTGTGCAGAGAGGTTGACATTGAAACTATTAGAAAAATTGCAGATAAGTTTTCTAAGGTAAAAGCAGTTGTGACAGGCGGTAAAACCAGAGCTGACTCTGTCAGAAACGGTGTTTGTGCTTGTTCTGATTGTGCTCAGTATTTTGCTATTCATGACGGCGCACGTCCGCTCGTTCTTGACAGCGATATAACTAATGTTGTACAGCGCGCTTATGTTACAAATGCCGCAACGCTGGGCACTTATGTAACAGATACTATCAAGGTTGTTGATGAGAATAACAACATCCTTAAAACCCCTGTTAGAGACACCCTGCGAGCTGTACAGACACCACAGGTGTTTGAGCGCTCATTGTATATGAGAGCTATCGATAACGCTTTAAAGAACAACTTATCTGTTACAGATGATTGTTCAATGGTAGAAGCGCTCAATGAAGAGGTTGAGATAGTCTTAGGCAGTGCTGAGAATATTAAGCTGACTACAACAGTTGACTTAGTCTTTGCTCAGGCGATATTAAACGAAAGAAAATAATATAATTCTATATTAGAATTCTGTTAAAGAAATATAACGAGGTGATATTATGAGAATAGGCCATGGATACGATGTACACAAATTGGTAGAAGACAGACCGCTGATTATAGGCGGAGAGCAAATCCCATACAAAAAAGGACTGCTCGGTCACTCTGATGCTGATGTGCTTCTGCACGCTATTATGGATGCGTTGCTCGGTGCTGCCGCTATGTACGATATTGGCAGACATTTTCCTGATACTGACGAGCAATTCAGCGGTGCTGACAGCATGGTACTGCTCAGAGAAGTTGTGCGTATGATTAAGAAAGAGGGCTACAGCGTAGTCAATATAGACGCTACTGTTATCGCTCAGGCTCCTAAGCTCAAAGCCTACATCGACAAGATGAGAGAGAATATCGCATACGCATGCAAAATCGACATTTCTCAGGTTAACGTGAAAGCTACTACTGAGGAAAACCTCGGCTTCACCGGTAGCGGTGAGGGAATAAGTGCACACGCAGTTTGTTTGATTGATTAATTAATGAATAGTGCAGGCACCTTTTTCATACTTTGTAGTAATGAAAGAGGTGCTTTTTTATGTTTATAAAAAGATGTTTAAGTATAGCCCTGCTGTGTGTGCTTTTGGTGTCGTCATTTGTTGTCAAAACTTCTGCTCTATCCGAAGAGGAGCTGGGTTCACCGTCGGTCGTTCTTATGGAGCCATCAACCAACAAAATTCTTTTTGAGAAAAATGCTAACGAACAACGCGCCTGTGCGTCTATAACAAAGGTCATGACCTTACTGCTTGTTTTCGAAGCAATCGAAGATGGTAAGATAGACTACACAGATATTGTCACAACTAGTGAACACGCTAAGTCTATGGGCGGATCTGACATCTGGCTCGAGGTTGGTGAGCAGATGACAGTAGATGAAATGATAAAAGCAACAGCAGTAGCATCTGCAAACGACGCAGCGGTTGCGTTAGCTGAGCATTTGTGCGGTAGTGAGAGTGATTTTGTCGCGTTGATGAACGATAGAGCAAAAGAGCTTGGTATGAAAAATACAGTGTTTAAAAATTGTAACGGCTTAGATGAAGATGGCCATCTGACTACGGCGTACGATGTTGCGCTGATGAGTGCAGAGCTTATCAAGCACGAGAAAATATTTGACTATACTACAATATGGCTTGATACCCTGCGAGGTGGCGAAACCCAGATAGTTAATACCAATAAGCTGCTCAAATCCTACGATGGGATCACAGGACTCAAAACCGGCACCACAGGTGATGCAGGCTCATGTATATCTGCAACCGCAACTCGAAACAATCTTTCGCTTGTTGCAGTGGTGCTGGGGTCATCAACAGGCACAGAGCGTTTCAAAGATGCCGCAACTCTGCTTGACTACGGCTTTGCAAATTACGAGGTGCTGAAGATCGATGCTAATAGTGCAGAGCTAACTGAAATAAATGTAAAAGGCGGTATGCAGCAAACCGTACCGATTATGTGCGATGGACTAAAGAATCTTGTAATCAAAAAAGGTGGTTCCAAAAACATAGAACAAAAAGTAGATGTAAAAGAAGAGGTAGAAGCGAAAGTCAACAAAGGGGATAAGGTAGGTACAGTTACTTATACTTTAGATGGTGAAACTGTTGCGCAGTTTGATGTTGTAACGAAGGAAAAAGTAGACAAAATATCATTCACAGCTGTTTTTTGTGAGCTGATGAATGCTCTGGTTGCGTTGTAATAAGTGTCAATTAAACATAAGATAAAATGACAGATTGCACAAAATTTCAGCTGTAAAATCGTTACTTTAAATAGCTAAAGAAGACCTAATTGCTATTGCAAAAAAACTCAATTTATTGTATAATAGCACTATCAGTATAACTATAACTTGTTATACTTCTTTTACGGAATTTTATTAAGGAGGATCACTAATGCCAACAACACTCAGTGATAAACACTTAGCAGGCTTTGTGAGTGCCGAGGAATACGCAGGTATTGCTCCACAGGTCAAGGCTGCTCACGAAGCACTCCACACAGGAGAAGGACTCGGTAACGATTTTATCGGCTGGCTCACACTTCCAACAGACTATGATAAGGAAGAGTTCGCTCGTATAAAAGCTGCTGCTGAAAAAATTAAGAAAGACACCGACATCTTCGTAGTTATCGGTATCGGCGGTTCATACCTCGGTGCACGTGCTGCGATCGAATTTATCAAGTCACCTAACTACAACGCTCTGTGTAAAGATACACCACAGATTTACTACGCAGGTAACTCTATCAGCTCAACAGCGTTAGCAGAACTGCTCGAAATCTGCGAGGGCAAGGACGTTTCTATCAATATGATTTCTAAGTCAGGTACTACAACAGAACCTGCTATCGCATTTAGAGTATTCAGAGAACTCCTTGAGAAGAAGTACGGCAAAGAAGGCGCTAAAGAGCGTATCTACTGTACTACAGACAAAGCAAGAGGTACATTAAAACAGCTCGCTGACAAAGAAGGCTACGAGACATTCGTAGTTCCTGATGACGTTGGCGGCAGATACTCAGTATTAACAGCTGTAGGTCTTCTTCCTATCGCAGTTTCTGGTGCTGATATCGATGCTTTAATGGCTGGCGCTAAGGCTGCTCAGGATGAGTTTAATAACGACGACCTTATGACAAATGATTGCTACAAGTATGCTGCTATCCGCAACATCCTTTATCGCAAGGGCAAGTCAACAGAAGTTTTAGTTTCTTATGAGCCAGGCTTCACTATGATGAACGAATGGTTCAAACAGCTTTACGGCGAGAGTGAAGGCAAGGATAACAAAGGTATTTTCCCTGCAAGTGTAATTTTCTCAACCGACTTACACTCTATGGGTCAGTATATTCAGGACGGAAGACGTAATCTCTTTGAGACTGTTGTTCTCTTTGATAAGTGCAAGAAAGAAATCGTTTTAGGCACTGACGAAGAAAACGTAGACGGCCTCAACTTCCTTAGTGGCAAAACAATGGACTTTGTCAACAGAAAAGCGTTCGAGGGCACAGTGCTCGCTCACAACGACGGTGGCGTACCAAACGTTGTACTCACTTTAGCTGATATGAGTGAATATGAGCTCGGTTACCTCATCTACTTCTTCGAGAAGGCTTGCGCTATCTCAGGTTATATCCTCGGTGTTAATCCGTTCAACCAGCCTGGTGTAGAAAGCTACAAGAAGAATATGTTTGCTTTACTTGGCAAGCCGGGTTACGAGGATGCTAAAGCAGAACTCGAAAAAAGATTACAGTAATCCATCTTGCTTTCCCTTCGATGGTAAGGGGGACCACAAAAGAGGTGGATGAGGTGTGGTTGTACCACTCTTCTAAACCAATATTTTAAACACAGGAGGCTATATAATTATGGTAACATTAATTATTGGTAAAAAGGGCTCAGGCAAAACAAAAAAACTTATTCAGCTTGCTAACGAGGCTGTTGCTAAATCACAGGGCAACGTTGTTGTTATGGAAAAAGGCGCTAAGCTTACATACGACGTAACTCATAAAGCAAGACTTATCGATACAGACGTTTACGGCATTGCAGGCTATGATATGCTTCTTGGTTTCCTCAGCGGTATCTGCGCAGGTAACTACGACGTTACTGATATTTTCGTTGACTCTACTTTCAAGATTTGTCCTGAAGGTGTTGACG
>JAUMXP010000071.1 GCA_030529125.1 Eubacteriales bacterium
CGTGCGAAACGAATATCGTTGGAAATAAGTTGGTAATGAATCAAGATGATTGTTTTCTTATTTATGATATTGTAGAAAAGCAATTATCGAATGTACCAATTTCATTACCTGTTACAAAAGAAAAGAACATAAACTACTCGATACGTAGTTTTATTTGTAGTGACGAGAGTATTTATTATTCAATGTATGCTTTAGAATATAACGGTTCTTTGTCATGGACTGTGGATTCGGATGCAAATGGATTGTATTGTATAGATTTAAGTACAATGAAAGAGTTGAAAATTACATCTAACATATATTCGCAACTATATTTGTTTGAGGATAAGTTAATAGGCGAAAGAGAAGAAGAGGTGTATTCGATTGATACGATTACAGGACAAGAAAGTTGTATAAAATAAACGAACAATAAGATTTTATAGAAAAAGCAGAAGCGTTATTATGCGCTTCTGCTTTTACTTTTGATTTCTATTAATAATCCCATTGCGGGATGTATGCTTCGTCGGCTGATTCCAGCTCTTGTGCAAAGCCGTCGATATCGAGCGCGATGAGCTCACTTAGCACTTTGTCGTACTCTCGTGATGTGATTTTTCTGTTTATATCTGAGTGTTCGTTTGCTTTTGCGTACGGGGTGTACTGACCCATAAGGCTGAGTAGCACATTGTCACCAAAATGCTCTTTGATAAGTCGTAGCACACCGATGCTGTTTTTAGTATGATTCGGCAGTACCAGATGCCTGATGATAACACCTTTTTGTATGATACCATTATCATCAAAGGTGAGCGTTGGGCATTGGTTGAGCATTTCTTTTATTGCGTTTATTGCTGTAACGCTGTAATTGTCGCAGTTAGAAAGTCGCTTTGCCAGAGTGTCGTCGCTGTACTTGAAGTCAGGGAGATATACATCGATATATCCGCTGAGCTTTTTGAGTGTTTCTGTAGTTTCAAAACCGGAGTTGTTATAGATCAAAGGTACTTTTGGTTTATATATATCTAGTGTTTCAATCAGCTTGTCGACATATTGTGTAGCTGATACGAATTCGATAGTATGTACACCGCTTAGTTCAAGTTCCCTGAGCTTTTCAGATAATTCTGTTGGAGAAATAAACTTACCATTATTTTCGCTGGAAATCTCGTAGTTCTGACAGTATACGCATTTAAGCGTGCAACCTGAAAAGAACACAGCACCGCAACCTTTGTCACCGCTGATGCACGGTTCTTCCCAGTAGTGCGGAGCAATGCGCGCTACTTTCATCTCATCAGTACATCGGCAAAAGCCAGAACCTTCAGTCTTAGTACGCTCTATATTGCATTGTCGCGGACATAAATTACATATCATAGTATCACCGAACTAATTCTATCACATCCTGGTACTTAGTCAATAGACAGGTCGTACAGATAGTCCTCGATTATTTCTGATAAGTGACACAAACTAAGATCGTGTTTATTTAGTTTTTCAATGAGTTTTTCTACCGCAATTTTGTCCACTGATATATCATGAACAGATTTTATGAGTTTGTTATTATCATAGACACTTATGCCGTAGGTGGAGTGATAATAACAATAATCACAGCAAGTGTCGGATTTAATTAATTTGTATTCTACCATTGTAAACCTCGCGCTTGTGACGAAACGTCACTGTGACATTTTATCACTTAATGTTTCGTATATCAAGCGTTTTGACACAACTGTAACTTAAGTTACAAAAGATTACTAAAGGCGACAAAATCCACTCGAATAAATCGACAAAATGAAAGAAAATAAGTGGTTTTTTATTGAAATATGAATATCTATATGTTACATTATATATGTATTTATATATAGAGTTATTTTTTTGAGGTATAAAATGATTTATGTAAATGATTTAAGAAAAGAATTTAAAAAGGCTGTGAAAGAGCCTGGTTTGAAGGGTAGTATAAAAGCCCTTTTCAAACCTAAAAACGAGATTGTCACTGCGGTTGACGGTATTTCTTTTCATGTACCTAAGGGCGAGATTTTAGGCTTTATCGGACCTAATGGTGCAGGTAAATCTACAGTGATTAAGATGCTCACAGGTATTCTCACACCAACTTCGGGTACTTGCGAGATAAACGGATATATTCCGCAGAAAGATCGCCAGAAATACGTAAAAGAAATCGGCGTAGTTTTTGGTCAGCGTACTCAGCTGTGGTGGGATTTAGCGTTAAGAGAGACATACTTGGTTTTGAAAGAAATATATAATGTTCCTGACGATGAATTTAAGAAACGTATGGCTTTTCTGAATGAGGTACTAGAGCTTGATGAGTTTATCACAAGCCCTGTTCGTACATTATCACTTGGTCAGCGTATGCGTGCGGATATTGCAGCGTCACTGTTGCATAATCCTAAGGTACTGTTCTTGGATGAGCCTACTATTGGTCTTGACGTTGTTGTTAAAGAAAATATCCGAAACGCAATCAAGAAGATTAACGCTGAAGAGGGCACAACTGTAATTTTGACTACACACGATTTAGCTGATATTGAGCTTTTGTGCAATCGTATTGTTATGATTGATAAAGGCAAAAAGGTTTTTGATGGCCAGATAAGTGAGCTCAAACATGAATTTGGCAATATGCGCGAACTCGTCTTCGAGCTTAGTAAAGCTGATGATTTAAAGAAGCTCAATTACTTAGAAGATCTGAGTCTTAACGCTGATGATCTGCAACTTGAGAATAAGAATATGACTGTATCAGTTAGATTCAACAGCAATAATGTTCCTGTTGAAAAAATGCTTTCATATACTCTGTCTAAGGTGCACGTTAAAGATATTAATCTAAAAGATGCTGATATCGAAGAGATTATCCGCAGATTATACAGACAGGAAGTGAGTATAGATGAAGTTTAGAAAATTTATACGCACATATCGTCCGTTTACTCGCGCGGGTATGCTTGAGTCTGTGGCATATAGAGCTAATTTCATCTGCTTCCTGCTTGGTGAGATTATGTCTTGTTTTATTATGTTCTTTGTGTGGAGAGCTGTTTTTAACGAAACGCAGGTGTTCAGTGGCTTTACGATGGAAGATATGGTAGTGTATCTGTTTATCACATTTTTGACAGGATACCTCACTTATTCTGACGGCACCTACGCTATTGCTACTGAAATCCGTGACGGATCTATCGCGATGAGAATGATCAAGCCTTGTTCTTTTGATATGTGCTTTTTGTTCCAGGAATTAGGCAACAAAATATTCAATGTGCTGGTTATTTTTGTGCCGATTACTGCAGGTGTAGAGATATATCGCTATGTCATCACAGGTGAGTGGCAGTTTAATATTGCTTACTTCCTTTTGTATATTGTCAGTTTGATTTTAGCTTACCTGATTTCTTTCTACTTCAATGTCAGCTACGGATTTATGGCGTTTTATCTGAAGAACCTGTGGGGTGCAGATATTCTCAAGGAAGTTATCGTGAACTTCTTATCCGGTGCTACTATTCCACTTGCGTTTATGCCGGCTTTTCTCGAAACAGCGCTCAACATCCTGCCGTTTTCATCGTTATCATACACCCCTGTTATGATATATATGGGAATGTACTCGCCGTCAGAAATCGTGTACAGGATGCTGTTTCAGGTGTTCTGGCTTGCTGCGATGATACTTCTTTCAAAGCTTGTATGGAAACACGCAGTCAAGCGCCTGTGTTCACAAGGAGGTTGATGATATGAGAAGAATGCTTAGACTTCATCGAATCTTTGTGGCTCAGTACATGAAGAACCTTATGGAATATAAGGTTGACTTCCTTACGGGTGCTATCAGCTTTTTACTTGGACAGATTGTCCAGATTGCTACTATTGGTATTATTTTCAGCCAGATTCCTCATCTAGATGGCTGGAGTTTTGAAGAGATTTTATTTATTTATGGCTTTTCGCTTATTCCTAAGGGTATTGACCATCTGTTGTTTGATAACCTTTGGAGTGTGGGTTACTTTATTGTACGAAAAGGTGATTTTGATAAATATCTCACAAGACCTATTAATAGCCTATTTTATGTTATCGCAGAGAAATTCTGTGTCGATGCTTTCGGCGAATTGCTGATGGGACTTATCCTGATTGTATACAGTGTTATCATGCTTGAATTGACTATAACTTGGTACATGATCCCGCTGTTTATTGTGGCTGTATTGTTTGCTACTCTGATTTATACATCGCTGAAGATTGCAACAGCTGCTATTGCTTTTTGGACTAAGTCATCAGGTCACATCACTCATATGGTGTATATGACTAACGATTTCTCAAAGTATCCGACAACTATTTACAATAAGGTAGTACAGACGATTATTACATACGTTATTCCGTTTGCGTTCACGGCGTATTATCCTGCTAGCTATTTCTTAGGAGAAGGAGATCCGCTGTTTCGCATAGGAGGCACTGTTGTAGCGGCTATTGTGCTTTTCGTGATTTCTGTGCTGATATGGAATCGTGGAATCAAAGCGTATGAATCAGCAGGTAGCTGATTTGAGATTTAGGAGACGATTATGAGAAACCCTTTCCTTTCGTATCTGAAAGAAGAAAAAACTGAATATCTAACTCCTGTTTGTTCGCTTAACAAGGCTGTTATGGCTAAACTGCCGATTTATGGAAGCGACGATTCGCTCGAGGGAAAGACGTTTAGGGATATTTTCTCAACAGAGCTTATAGTTAATGAAATTAAAGAGCTTTCAAAAGTATACAGCGTTGATATATCGGGCTTTGACGATTATATGTTGCCAAAAATGCTCGACCATGCCCTTATCAGCGAAGATGTTAAGTACAATCAGTTAGCGTCCAGAGTAGCGGTAAAATTTGGAGACAGACTGGGACTTTTGCTTCTTGCGTTAAAGCTGGGCGAGAAAGAAAACCGTGATGCACGTCCTGACTGGACAGATGAGCACTGGGAGTACTGGGCAGGGCTTGATACTGTCATCTTTGTTGGCGGTCTAGCAAGCTCGATGCTTGGCAGACGCTTCAAAGAACGTATTCAGCATATTTTTGATAAAGCTTCTGCTAAACCATACAACATTATGTTGTTTGATAATGGTACCTTTGTAGGTGCTATGGGCTGCGCTCTTAAGCTAATGGACGATAACTCTACATCGCTTGTTTTTGACTTTGGTCATACCAATCTTAAAAGATGCGTTGTTACAAAAGGAATAGATGAGATTAAAGGCTTCACAGCACTCGAGAGTGTTAAATCTCTGTATGTTTCAAAAGTTGAAAATGTGCAGTCTAAATGGGAGAGTGCTCTAGCACTTCATAAGTACCTTGTTAAAACTATAGTAGATACCTATAAAAAAGAAAGTGATAGGCATAACCTTTCAAATAGAATTATTATTAGTATAGCTAATTATAACGCTGCAGGAGTGTTGAACACTGAGCGTGGAGGTTATGCAAAACTCACTGTGCTCGGTCAGGATTATGCAAAGATTCTCAGTGAAGATTTGTCCGGTGCGCTCCATAAACGAGTCAGAGTACAGCTTGTACATGATGGCACTGCAAACGCACTTTATTTTTCTGAAATAGAAAATTCAGTATGCATATCACTCGGAACTGCCTTTGGGGTAGGTTTTACTGATATTAATATCAATAGAATATGATGATATATAAGTTTCGTTGTTTTTGTTTTCACTTATTATGTGAAATATATTTAGCAGCGAAACTTTTTTGTTATTTATATACAAATAAATGATGAAAAGATTGTGCAAAAAGCGTTTGTGAAATTTTAAGTTTTCCATTTATTATTTTTATCGGGTATGGTATAATGTGTACAACTGAAATTATGCGGTTAATTTTTAGAAAGAGAGGAATTTTAATGAAATTACGCAGTATTATTTCATGTATTCTTGTTATGATGCTTCTCGTATCTACTGTCAGCGTTGGTATTTCCGCTGCTGAGATCGATGCGGCTTCAACAGGATATCACAACCAAAGCTACTTAGAGGACTACGCTCAGGCAGCTAAAAATGAACAGGGACTTGGTGTTACTTACACTAAATCTGCTACTACTTTTAAAGTTTGGTCACCAACTGCAACAGCAGTAATGGTTAAGCTTTATGCAACAGGTACAGATGCAGAGTCAGGCGCTAAGGTTCTTGGCACTCATCAGATGACTAAGAATGCTACAACAGGTGTTTGGACACTTAAGCTCAATGGTGACTACAAAGATGTTTACTATACATACCTGCTCACAATTGATGGTAGCACAACAGAAACACAGGACCCATACGCTACTGCAGTTGGTGCTAACGGCGAGCGATCAATGGTAGTTGACCTTGATTCTACTGACCCAGAGGGTTGGGAAAATGATGAGCACGTGCTTTTCGATTCAGCTGCTCAGGCATCTGTATGGGAAGTTCACGTTCGTGATTTCTCTATCTCAGAATCATCAGGTGTTTCTGATGAATACAAAGGTAAGTACCTTGCTTTCACAGAAGGTAACACAACAGTTAACGGCGAAGGCGACATCGCTACTTGCGTTGACTACCTTGTAGAACAGGGTATCAACTGTATTCAGATTTTACCTATCGCTGACTTCTCAGGTATTGACGAAACAAACTCTGACCCACAGCGTAACTGGGGTTATAACCCTGTAAACTTTAACGTTCCTGACGGTGCTTATGCTACTGACTGTTATGACGGTAACGCTAGAATCAAAGAGTTCAAACAGCTCGTACAGGCTTGCCACGACAGAGGCATCGCTGTTGTAATGGACGTTGTTTACAACCATACATACGTACTCGAAGGCTCTGCTCTTGCTAGAACAGTTCCTAAGTACTACCACAGAATGAGCGACGCTCAGAACTACTACAACGGTTCAGGTCTTGGTAACTGTCTCTCAACAGAGAAGGCTATGACATCTAAGTACGTTGTTGAATCATTAAAATACTGGGTAGAAGAGTACCACATCGACGGTTTCCGTTTTGACCTTATGGGCGCGCTTGACTGCAACACATTAAACGCAGCAAGAGCTGAACTTGATAAGATCGACAAAAGAATCCTCATGTACGGTGAGCCATGGGCAGGTGGCGACGCTGGTATCTCAAACGGCGCTTCTAACTCTAACTTTAGACTCTTAAACGACCGTATTGGTGGTTTCAACCAGACATATTCAGAGAACTTAAGAGGTTCTGAGTCTAACCACGCTGGTACAACAGGTGCGTTCGTACAGGGCGACACAACTCCAGCTGCTATCCTTGATGCTGCTAAGGCTAACTTCACATATTTTGGTAAGAAGGTTCCTTCAACAGCTCTTAACTACCTTGATAACCACGATAACCTTACTTTCTACGATAAGCTCCTGAAGACTAACCAGGATGACCTTCGTTCTAAGTATGGTTACACATTCACAACAAACAAAGACTTGGAAAGACTTTACGATGTTAACCAGGCTGTTGCAAACACTTACTACGAAGAGGTTGCTGCACAGCTTAGACTTGGTCTTGTATCAGTAATGACAGCACAGGGTCTTCCATTCATGAATGCCGGTACTGAGTTTGCTCGTTCAAAATTCGGTGATGCTAACTCTTATCGTACATCAGATAACATCAACGCAATTGATTGGACAAGACTTGAAAAGTGGGGCACAGAAGCTGACTACTACGCAGGTCTTCTGAAGATCCGTAACGCATTCACACCATTCTACGATGCTACTGCTGATGCTATTACAACAGTATCTGCTTCAGGTCCTGTTGCTTACACAATCAACAATACAAAGGCTGGCGAATGGAGCAAGGTGCTCGTTGTTATGAACAACAACAAGACATCTGCTAAGTCAGTTACACTTCCTGCAGGTACATGGACAGTAGTTGCTAATGATAAGAAAGCTGGTCTTGAATCATTAGGCACAGCTACAGGTACATACTCAGTTCCTGCATGGTCAGGCGCTATCCTCGTTCAGGGTACATATAATAAACCTGCTGAAGGTTTTGCTACTCTTACAGCTGAGCACTATGTACGTGATAGCGCTTCAGGTACATACAAGCTCGAAAAAACAAATACTGCTAAATACGCAGTAGGTCAGACATATCGTGCTATCACAGACACTGATATTCTCTTCGACCATAACCTTGATAAGTACGAAAGCTCAACAGGTAAACTCTCAGGCGAGGCAGCTGCTAACCAGAAGGTTACTGTTAAGTTCTACTACACAAGATTCACAGATTCTAACTATCTGACAGTTAACTTCCTTGACTCTAAGTCAGGCGAAAGAGTTCGTCCACATATTCAGTATAGACTCCACGATGGTGCAGAATTCTCTATTCCTGCAACAGGCGTACAGGGTTACTCACTCGATACAACTAAGTATCCTGCAGGTACAGTAGGAAAATTCGATGCATCTAAGGAGCTCGTATTCAACTACTACTACAACGAACTTACACATACACAGACTGTAGTTCACTACTACAACTCACATCCAAACTGGAACA
>JAUMXP010000224.1 GCA_030529125.1 Eubacteriales bacterium
AGAGATTATTCCAGCTCATACTATAAATATACTGATACAGATGTAAAGGTAGAATTTGAAAGATTACCGGATACAGCAGACGGCAGAGAAGTTTGGAGATCTACTACTTATACTAAAGTTGAAAGAACAGATAGTGGTTCATATGCTTTTGCTGCAAATACCCCAACTGTTTATAATGCAGTTGTTCCGATACCACTCACTCTTTCATTTGTAACTCAGGACGTCCATCAAAAGCATCTGTACTATATGAAGGAAAGGTAACTAGTAAAGTTGTTACAGATGTAAATGATTATGATGCTGATGGTTCTAAAACTGACAATGTTGGCGAAATTGCAAATGTAGCAATGTTCTCTGTTAATGATTCATACGAAGTAAACGTTAAGACAGAGTACAAAGACTCTAAGGGTAACTTTAGAGACGCATCTAAGGGTGCTATTCCTACAAATATTGGTGGAATCAACGAGTATCGTACGATTATCAGAAACGATGGTAACGTAAATATTACTAAGATTGTTGTTAAAGATGCATTCCCTGTCTTTGGTAACAAGAGGTCTACATACGTTGATGATAGTATGTATGTGCAAATTCTTGACAAAGAAGGCAAGGTTGTTGAGAATATCACTGACTTTACAACCGCGGGCACAACCACTATGACATTAACTCTTCCGGATGTAGTGCTATTGCCTGGATACTCTCTCAGAACAACAGCTCAGTTCCTTGTATCTGCAGATGCACCAATAGGTGTTACAGCAGATAACAATATTGATATTAGTTCTTACTTTGCCGGTAGCGAAAAGACTACCAAGGTTCTCCAGCCATACATTACTGAAGGTTGGGGTGAAGAGCCGGAAGATATATATACATTGGTATTTACAAACGACCAGACCAACGTAGGTCAAGTTTACTATCAGATTCTAGAAGATGTAGAAGAACCAGTATATACACTCACATCAGCTCCAATCACACAGATTTATGGTGAGAATGCTAACTTGGTTAAAGATGGTGTTCCTTTCTATGATAATTTATTGTTTGCAGGATGGTTTAAGACTAAGGATGCATCACAATATGGTGATAGAGGAAATCACCATGTAGATCCTACACAAGCATTTGCTACAGAGATCACTCTTGCAGATTGCGATATAGTAGAATCTGTAACAATCGATTCCAAAGAATATACTAATGTAATTTATCTATACGCCGGATTTGTAAGAGAAGATAGCGTAACTAAGAACACAGCAGATAATAACGAATATGGTACTTCAACACTTCCTGGCTTCTCACTGGAAGGCGTTCAGATCAGAAATCACAAGTGGGTAGATCCTTATGACGATAACGGTGTTCACAACACCATAAAGGATGCTCTTAGATTCGTTACTATCTATAACAACAGTATGCTTGATGAGCTTCAGAGCCTTTACAATTCTAAGGTAGATTATGGCTATGCAGCATGTGCAGCTAATTTTATCTCTGAGGGCGAAGAGCTCACTCTTACATCAAATAGTCATGTAAAGGATGAGGTTTGCACAAAGGCTGTAAACGAAAAGAACCACAAGTATTTTGAGGATTATCGCATTTCAACATTCGTTATAACATATGATGACGAAGCAGATCAGCAATATCTTGCTTTGGATGTAGAAGCCAGAGCATATGTTAAGTATGTTGATGCTAACGGCTTTAACAGAGTGGGCTACAACACATATGACGGCACAAAGTTTGCAGGTGGATGTCGCACAAGCTACAACAAAACTCTTACAGCTTATCAAAACATGAATGTTGTTAAGCCAGAACAAGCTTAATGTAGTAGGGAGGAATTAAAATGAAAAAATTATACAATTCACCAAAACTATATAGTGAAAAACTTTTCGAACACGATGTTATGGCAGAATCAAGCGATTTTTCGACTGATGTATCAACAACTGACAGCGAAGAGATTTTAGATACAAACAATATCTACGATAGCGCAAATGCA
>JAUMXP010000072.1 GCA_030529125.1 Eubacteriales bacterium
CAGAGCTACCTAAAAGTAGCCCTGCCGTTTTTATTTTTATATAAATTTTAAAAGTTTTTTCTAAATAGTGAAACGTTTTTAGCTTTTTTCGTGTGTTATTAGTGAAAGGGATTTCCGTATAATTCTAAAACAGAAATTTAGAAATTAAAAAGCTATTGGAGGCGATTTTATGAAAAAATTATTAGCATTGATTTTGGCACTTGTGTTGATACTGAGTGTGTCTGTAGTAGCTGCTACGGCAGAAGAATATGAAATCAGCGATGATTTCTTAAACGCTGTAAGAGCGGAGTATGATGACAATGAAATTACTAAGGACGACATTTATTTAGAGTATATGTATGATCTGGGAAACGGTATTTTTCTTGTTAAATACGGAGTGGGGGATTACGCATACCCTGACGATATGCTCGAAATCGGACTTGGTAGCTATATTATCGAGACTTCCCGTCCTGAACCTCAGATTTACTTTAATAATAGATTGTTTTCGCTGGAGGATGCTTACGATTACAATATAATTACCGAAAGAGAGCTTGAAAAAATGACTACTCTTCACGGGATTTATGTGAAAAAAACTAAAGTCACTCTCAATCTTAGAAATGCTAAATACTCTTATAAAGACGAAGACTATATTAATGTTAAATTCACACTCGTCGGCAGTGAAAAGACTTTCTTTGATTTCTACGAGTACGGGGCTACTAGTTCTGCACAGGCAGGAGAACTGTTCAGAGCTTATTGCGATGATTTACACAATAAGTTTTTAAATGAAGTTCTAAGCGATGTCGACTATATCGACCGCATGCACAACAACGGTATCAGTGTTGTTGCTATTAAGAAGAAGGATATTGATAAGATTTCACAGCATGATTTAGTGGTTCTTATGGATTTTGTATCTGACGCTCATATGGAGTATCTTTATACTTACGATCCTGGATTTAAGAACTATTCTTACAGAGAAAAGCGTTCTGTTTATGATGAAAACAGAGAGCTCAGCTATATACTGATTAATGCATATAGCAATACGTGTTCGCCTGCTGAAGTAGGTTTTCGTATTGGTGATGTTGTGATGCACAGCTCCAATATCCACAGCTATTTTGTCTACCAGTACGGACTTTACGATGTGAAAGAGGACAAGATTTACGACCTCTTTGATTTACGAAATAATCCTGAGAAATACTATAAACTCGAAGAAAACCTGATTGACTTCTGTGGGGGTATACCTTTAGGAGATAGCAATGGTGACAGCAAGTTAACTGTTTTAGATGCTACTGTAATTCAGCGAATTGTGGCATCACTGCAGAGCCCTGATTATCCGTACTATTATGGTGCTCATGAAGGCGATGAACACGGCTATATCTCAGATTTCGATGGCGACGGCAGTATCACTGTACTCGATGCTACAGCTATCCAGCGAAAGGTAGCAGGATTGCAATAAAAAAGCAAATAGCTAAAGAACTATATTTATCGATTTATTATTCTGTTGCAGAATAAAGAACTGGAGGCTTTATATGAAAAAGATAGTCAGCTTAATGCTTATTTTGACTATGGTTTTATCACTCAATACTGTTTCTCTGTTCGATGCTTCAGCTGCTACTACTGATATCAGCGATAAAATATTCAACACGATAAGAGACAGTCATTCTAATTTTGAAATCGAAAAAGACGATGTTAGCTTTAAGTATATCAAAGAGCTCACAGGTAATAAGTACTTAGTAAGATATACTGTATCATGTCTTGCATATCCTTGTGATGTACCGCGTATTGATATCGGCAGATATATACTTATTAGTAGCAGACCACTACCTGAAGTGTATGTTAACGGGGCGCTGTACCATTTAGAAGATGCATACGAGGGCGGAATACTTACTGATGAAGATTTAGAGCTGATGGATACATTTAAAGAGCTTGATTTCAGCAAAACAAAGATTTCCCACAGCCTTAAGAGCAAAAGCGGGTCGAGTGGTGGCGGTGAGTACGTCAACGTTATGTTCGAGGTTGAAGGTAGCGAGAAGACTATCGAGGATATCGAAAACTGGACAGAAGATATCGTGGGTTCAATGAATGAGCTTGAGGCATTTTACGATACTTTGCACGAGCGTCTTATTAACGAAACCCTTAGTGAGTATGACCACATCGATATTCACCACAATGAGGGTATGAGTCTTGTAGCCGTTAAGAAAACTGACGTTGAAAAAATAGCACAGGACGATTTTGTACAGTATATGGATTTTGTGAATGAGATTCATGCTAAGTATATTGATACATACAACTCTGGTCTTAGCAAGGATCATATATTCGAATATATCACTAACGGATTTGATGAGAATTATAACTGTGTATATACTCTTATAAAAGCCCACGGCAATTATGCTGATTGTATATCTATTGGCTTCAGACTCGGTGATGTAATAGTGAGTAGTGATTCGATTTATAGTAATTTCACCTATAAATACGGTGTTTATGACTACGAAGAGGATAAATTCTACGACCTTTTTGATTTGATAGATACACCTGATAAGTACAGAGATCTACAGGAAAAGCTCGTTGAATACTGTAACGCAAGGATTATCGGCGACTGTGACAACGACAAGGTGCTTACTGTTTTAGATGCTACAAAAATTCAGCGTATGATAGCAAAGATAGATGCTTATCCAAAACATTATAGCTACCAGCCTCACAGTAATAACCAAGCACCAGGTTACATAGCTGATGTTAACAACGACGGCGAAATAAGCGTATTAGATGCAACAGCAGTTCAGCAAAAACTTGCACAAATCTGAATATAAAATAATAAGCAGGGCTACTATTATGGTAGTCCTGCTTTTTGTTTGTTGTGTGTTTTGGCTAATGGGACAGCAGTCCTAGCTCGTCCGTCGTTATTTCGAGGGCTGTGAGCCTCAGCGCTATTTCTGTGGGTACTGCGTACGGCGATGGCACGCCTCGTTCGTTCTCGCATCTCTTCCAAATCTCCACTGTTCCTCAGTCACTTGCTGAAAATCAAAGAATATATTATCTCTTTGATTTTTTAACCGCGTGACCTCGATCACTTCGAGATTTGAAAGGCTCGAACGCTCGGCGCTTAGTATAAAGAAAAAAGTCCCCACATAAGTGAGGACTTAACTTTCATCATGAATTAGATAGCTCTTGTTACCTTACCTGAACGTAAGCAACGAGTGCAAGCGTGTACTCTCTTTGGAGAACCGTCTACGATAGCCTTAACGCGCTGAACGTTTGGCTTCCATGTTCTGTTAGAACGTCTGTGTGAGTGAGAAACCTTGATGCCGAATTTAACATCCTTACCACAGAAATCACATTTTGCCATTTGTGGCACCTCCTTGCAAATATTACTCTAAATGCTTTGTTAACTTGTCCATAATAACAGATATCAAATAAAAAAGCAAGACCTTTTTGCAAATTTCTTTTTTACTTGTTTTTTGGGCATATATATTGTATAATATATGATGTCTAATTATAAGTGGCAGTTTGCCATTTTGGAGGCTTGTTAATTGTTTAGAGAATTTATTAACTTGATGATGGGTAACGGTGATTATTTTTCTTTAGTTGCTCATGTTTTAGCTATTGTGATGGTCATTTTTCTGGTGCTTCCGTTTCACGAGTGGGCTCACGCGTGGGTGGCATCGCTTATGGGTGATAAATCCATTAAGTACAGAGGTAGACTGTCGTTAAACCCAATGTCGCATATTGACTATATCGGTGCGTTGTGTTTGCTATTGTTCGGCTTTGGCTGGGCTAAGCCTGTGCCAGTTGATGCTCGCAGTTTCAAAAATCCTAAATTCGGCATGGCGATTGTGTCGCTTGCAGGACCGCTTGCGAATATCGTAGCTGCGATTTTTGGCGGATTTATACATTTTGCTCTGGTTTATTTTGCACCTGAGTTTTATTTCCTAAATGAAATCGGTATATTTATCAGATATTTCATAAGTTACTATGTTGCAGTTAACTGTTCACTTGCGGTGTTTAACTTATTACCGATCCCACCGCTTGACGGTTCAAAGATTCTGTTTGCGTTTCTGCCTGATAAAGCGGCATACGCGTTATATCGCAATCAGCAGATTTTTTCTATTGCGTTACTTGCGATGATGTTCTTTGGAGTGCTCAGCACACCACTTTATTATTTGCAATCATGGATATTGCAGTTTGTAAACTTTATTTGCCAATTACCTTATGAGCTTATAGTAGGTTAGTTTTTAGAGAGGAGGGCATAAAATGGACGAAAATAAGAATATTGAGAACCTTTTGTTGCCCGATACTAAAGATGCAACTGTCTTAGATGAGAATACAGCGTTAACATACAAATTTGAGGCTTTTGAGGGTCCGCTTGATTTGCTTTTAACGCTCATTACTAAAAATAAAATAGATATTTACGACATCTGTATTGAAGAACTGCTCAACCAGTATATGGAGCAGATCGAAAAGATGAAAGAGGAAGACATGGACATAGCTTCTGAGTTTCTGGAGATGGCATCCAGACTTGTATATATCAAGTCGGTTATGCTACTACCAAAATACGAGGAAGAGGCTGAAGAGCTCAAGAAAGAACTCACAGGACAGCTACTTGAGTATCAGGAGTGCAGAAAGGTAGCCAAGATGCTATCTGAAATTGTGTCTTTTGATACGTTTACAAAAGAGCCGTCACCTGTTGATTTTGATCTGACTTACAACCGTATCCATGCACCTAACGATATAGCGCTGGCATATATAGGCGCAGTAGGTCGAGGCAAACGCCGTTTGCCACCGCCTAGAGATGCCTTTGCTGGCATTGTTTCTAAAAGAATTGTTTCTGTTAGTTCGCGTATTATCCACGTTATGCGTAAGCTGTGGAAAGGACGCACAGTAACATATAAAGAGCTTTTTGTTGCAAGTAAAGAGAAGAGTGAGCTTGTTGCTACTTTTCTAGCTGTGCTTGAGCTCGTAAAAGGTAAGCGTGTCGTTATTGATGGTAACGGCGACGACGCTAAAGTATCAATGATTGAGAGGGATAGCAAATGACAAGAGAAGAATATAAAGCAGCCGTTGAGGCAATACTCTTTGCGTCGGGTACATCTGTCCCTGTCAGCAGACTTTCACAGACACTTCAGCTCACAGAGAAAGTTGTCAAAGACTTAGCGTTTGAGCTATGCAAAGAATACGAAGAAAGTGATCATGGTATCACAGTTATTCGTCTTGACGACGGATTCCAGATGGTGTCTAAAAAAGCGTATGCACCACAGATCCGTACAGCTATGGATTTGAGAAGAAATGTTCCGCTGTCCCAGGCGGCTATGGAAGTGCTTGCGGTTGTAGCTTACAACCAGCCGGTTACTAAGTCATTTATAGAACAGGTCAGAGGCGTTGATTGTTCCGGTGTTATTGGTTCGCTCACTACTAAAGATCTGATTGAAGAAAAAGGTAGACTGGAGCTTCCTGGCAGACCTCTGCTTTATGGTACTACGGAGAACTTCTTGCGTTGTTTCTCTATTTCATCACTCGATGAGCTTCCACCATTACCACAGAAGCAGGAAAACCCTGACGAAAACGCACTTGACGATGACTCTCAGCTTTCGATTTTTGATGACGAAAACGCTGAAGATATATCACAGACCACTGATGATACTATCACGGCAACTGTAGGTGAGATTATCGATCAGGCAACAGCTGACTCAGAGGTGAGCGAGTGATTGCTTTATACATCATCCTCGGCATAGTGGTGATTATCGGTATTATTCTCATGATAAATGTGCGTTTCTACGCAACATATGAGGATACGCTGAGAGTTATTGCGAAATTCTTGTTCTGGGAGTTTATACTGCTTCCTGAATCAGAAAAAGAGGAAAAAAAGAAAAAGAAAAGAAAAAACAGAAAAAAAGCTAAAAAGAAAGACGAAAACGAGAAGAAAGAATACGTCAAAAAGGTCAGCAAAACTAAAGGTATCGAGGGTTTAGCATCTATACTCATTGAGCTTGTAAAACTCATCTGCTCTGCTATCAAAGGTTTGGCTGAACATGCCGTAGTCAAAAAATTCGAGTTTTTAGTTAAGGTAGCTGGGGAAGACGCGGCTGATACAGCCCTCAAGTATGGCAAATACTGCGGTGTTATTTACAGCGCGGTTTCGCTTATCTGTGGCACTGCTAAATGTGATGACTACACGCTGAAGGTTGCGCCTGACTTTTCAGATAATGCAAAAACTCAGATTGATCTTGACGTAAGATTTAACATCAGAGTTTTTTATATAATCAAATATCTGTTGAGATTAGAAGTAAAACTGTTCGTAACAGGTTATAAGAGATAATTCTATTTTAGAATAAAGGAGAAATCATTATGAGCGATCATCCAATCAATTCATTGATGGAAACTACAATGAAAAAAATTAAGGAAATGACAGACGTCAATACTATCATCGGTGATCCTATCACTACACCTGACGGTACTACAATCATTCCTATTTCAAAGGTTTCATACGGCTTTGCTTCAGGTGGTTCTGACCTTCCTACAAAGCGTGACAACAAAGATTGCTTTGGTGGTGGTAGTGGTGCAGGCGTTACTATCACTCCTGTTGCTTTTCTGACTATTATGAAAGGCGAGATCAAGCTCATCTCTATTGAGAAATATGACGGCGCTGTGGATCGTATTGTTGGTATGATTCCTGACTTTATGGATAAGGTTCACGGCTATTTCAAGAAAGATAAGAAGGATGTTGATACATCAGACCTCGACAAGGATATCGACGAATTCGACTTCTGATACTGTATAAAATGAAGGGTGCTTTCATATATATTCAGTGGTGATTTTATGAAACGCACGCTCGCAATAATTGTATCCTTTTTTGTTTTTGCATTTGATACTACAGCCTGTGCTATAGATGGTTCTTTGTCGGCACAGGCTTATGTGCTATATTGTGTCGAAAACGACACAGTCGTGCTGTCAAAAAACGCACAAGAGCAAATGAAGATGGCATCGACCACTAAGATAATGACTGCGTTACTTGCGCTTGAATATGCGCAAGAAGACGACAGGCTCGTCACGTTTCATGAGTCTATGACGGCTGAGGGAAGCTCGATGTATCTCAAAGTCGGGGATACTGTGCATTTGTCTGATTTAGCTGTTGGTATGATGATGGCATCAGGCAACGATGCGGCGAATGCTGCAGCTATTACCATCGGTGGCAGTGTGAAGAATTTTGCAAAAATTATGAATTCTCGTGCTGAAAAAATCGGAATGACAAATACTAACTTTGTTACTCCGTCTGGTCTTGACGATGATAATCATTACTCGACAGCTTTAGATATGGCAAAGCTGATGGCGTATGCCCTTAATAACGAGAAATTTGCCGAAATCACAGGAAATACTACTATGACGGTTGACTTTCTTACACCAAGAAAGCAGGTTGCGTATAATAACCACAATCGCTTGCTGTCGCTCTATGAGTACTGTATAGGTGGTAAAACAGGCTACACAAAAGCCTCTGGCAGATGTCTTGTTTCTGCAGCCAGAAAAGATGGTCTGACCTTTGTTGCGGTGACGCTGAACGCTCCGTCAGACTGGAATGATCACATAGCGCTGTACAACTATGGCTTTGAGCATTATTGTGCGCTTGATTTTTCAGAATATGATGATAGTCTCAGTGTTGATGTAGTCGGTTCAGATAAGTCGTCAGTTGCTTTATATACAAAGGAAAACTGCTTGATTATAGCAGAAAAAGAAACTGCAGATAGAATAAAGCGTACGGTGTATCTGCCGTCGTTTGTTTACGCTCCTGTTAAAAAAGGAGATTTTGTAGGAATGGTCGTTTTTTCGCTTGATGACAAGGTGTTAAAAACGTATGATTTATTTATAGGTGAAAATGTAGACAGACAAGAGCAGAGTGCTTTTGCACGTTTTATGGCACTGTTTTTTAATTGATAAAATGCTTTCAATATGAAAGTGGAGGAATATATGAAAAGAGAACTTGTAAGACTCCAGAAAATGCTTGCAGATTGTGGAGTTGCATCACGCAGAAAAAGTGAAGAACTCATAAGAAACGGTAACGTTAAAGTTAACGGTAAGGTTGCGGTAATAGGCGACAAAGTAGACCCATATAGCGACAAGGTTTATGTTAAGGGTAAGCGTGTCACAGCTGCGGCTAAACCTGCACATCGATACATAATGCTCAACAAACCGCGTGGCTATGTCACAACTATGAG
>JAUMXP010000073.1 GCA_030529125.1 Eubacteriales bacterium
AATATTTTGTGTCGATATGCATTAATTAGTGTTGAATATTGCAATATTTTGTGTTATAATCTAGCTGTATCAGAATTTGACAAATGCAAACTATTTTATTTTGACTTTTTCCGGAGGTCAGATATATGAAGAAATTCGCTATAATTAGTCTTATTTTAATAGTACTATCCGCTTCATTTTTCGGTGTAAGCCTCTACCATTATTTTGACGTAACAGGCCCACAGGCTACTCCTGATCAGGCTCCTACTGTCGCAGAAAAGGTAGAAGCTACTGAAACAAAGCCACAGACAACTGGTGTTCCTGAGCAGTGGCAAGACGGCGGTATTTTCAGCAAGAACTACGACAAAGCATACGAGTATATGCAGTCAATGACCACTGAACAGATGGTAGGTCAGCTCATCTTAGGCACCTGCCCTACTGACGGCACCGACGAATCTACAGCAAGCCTCTACAAGCTCGGTGGTTACTTCTATAACTCAGACAACTTCACAGGTCTTACTAAAGACCAGATTAAGTCTGACATCACTGCTACTCAGAGCGGTGCTTCAACCCCTATGATTATGGCTGTTGAAGAAGAAGGCGGCAAGGTCACTGCTCTAAGCGAGCTTGATGCGTTCTCTGATTACAACCTCGACACTATGAGAAACACATTTGCTCAAGGTGGCATGGATGCTGTTAAGTCATCACAGACCGATATTGCTACTATGCTGTCATCTGTCGGCATAAACCTCAACATCGCTCCAGTATGCGACATGGCTGAAGAATTTACTCAGATTATGTACTCACGTTCACTCGGTGGCACTGTACAGGATGCGTGCGATTATGCTAAGAACGCTACAAGAATCAGCCAGGATAAAGGCGTATCTGTTGCGCTCAAGCACTTCCCAGGATACGGCACCAACCCTGACACATATCTGCCAGTAGTTGTAGACAGCAGAGAGGCTACAACCTTTGAATCAAAGGATTTCAAGCCTTTCAAAGCAGGCATAGACGAGGGTGCACACTTTGTATTAATGTCCAACATCTTAGTTGAGAAGATGGACCCTAACTGTGTAGCATCTCTGTCTGACTATATGCACACTATCTTAAGAAACGAACTCAAGTTCACCGGACTCATCATCACTGACAACCTCAACAACGCTGACTACAGCGAGTACGCAAACGGCAAGAACGTATACGTACAGGCTGTGCTTGCAGGTAATGATATGATCATGGTTGACGAAATCGACAGCGCATACAACGCTATCTTAGATGCTGTCAACAACGGCACTATCAGCAAAGAAGTCCTGCAGAAAGCCTGCATGCGAGTACTTGCATACAAATACACAGCAGGCATCATTAAGTAATAAATCCCAAAATTTAAGCACCGCAGATTATCTGCGGTGCTTTTGTTTTATCACAAATTTTCAAAAAACTTGAGTACATCTTCTTTTTCTGCTGTGATTTTTCCTTGGGCGTAGTTTGGTCTGCCTCCACCCTTTCCAGCAAAGCTTGAGTTAAGCTCCTTTACTATATCGCGGATATCAAGGCTGCTACTTGAAATAATGTAGGAGTAGTCGTTGTTTTCTCCCTGAGAGAATAACGCAACTTTATCCGCTTTATCCAGACTATCATTCACAAGTGCGCGCATATCATCAAACGACGCACCTACTGTAAATCCAACCAATGTATCATTAATCACAGTAGTATCAAGATTAGCCTTTGAAAGCTCAGCACACAGTCTATTGATCTCAGCTTTTTGAGTGCCGATAAGCTCGTGATCTCTGAGTACAAACTCAAGCACTTTGTCCCTTGATGCAGATAGAGTATGCATCATCTCTTTGTTATCATCATGGAGCTTTGAGTAATCTTCAAACGCGTTGATACCACATACCATAGTGAGTCTCATACCGCCTTTGTACTGGATGAAGTCTATGATTTTTATTAAACCAATTTCGCCCGTACGATGAACATGTGGCGCACAACACGCACACAGGTCGTAACCATCAATATTAACAAGACGTACTCCCTCTTTTAAATCAAGCTTGCTTCTGTAACTTAATGTATCAAGTGTAGATGTTTCCGGATAGTAGGCTGTGACTTCTCTGTTTTCGTATATCGCTTTGTTTGCTCTTAGTTCAATTTCCTTGATGTCTGAAGCTGTGAGTATACCGCTAGGGTCAAGGGTCATTGTCTTATCACTCATGTGAAAGCCTAAGTTATCATATCCATACATCGAGTGGATAATACCTGACACAAGGTGTTCACCTGTGTGACCTTGCATACGGGCAAAACGAATATCCCAGTCAAGTTTGCATGATACGGTTTCCCCTACTGTTAGCGCTTTGTCTACCTTATGGGTGATGACTGAGTCTTTTTCCTGCACGTCTAGTACTTCAGCATCGCCTATATATCCTGTGTCAGCCTGTTGGCCACCGCCTTCAGGGAAAAAAGCGGTTTTATCCAAAACAACACAGTAGCCACCATCTGTTTCATCACAGGATAGCACAGTAGCCTCAAACTCTTTTATATATGCATCATTTTCATATAATTTTACTGTCATAATATACCTCAAAAGGACTGCCGAATCTCAGCAGTCCTTTATAATTAACCTTTGAGTTTTTCTATAAGCATAGTGCGGATAGTAGCAGGGTCGCCACTACCCTTGAGCTCTTTCATACATGCACCGAAAATAGCCATCAAAGCTTTTTCTTTGCCTGCTTTGTAGTCTGCTACTGCCTGTGGGTTTGCTTCAATAGCCTTGTCGATAACCGCCTCAATCTGTGAATTATCAACTTCTACTAAGAAGCCCTGCTCTTCTACAAACTTCTCTACATCAGCACCGTCTTCAATAACAGCGATGAGAGTTTTCTTAGCAGCACCACGGTTAAGCTTACCGCTGTCAACAAGCTTGATGAGGTAACTTAGACCATCTGCAGTGATAGACAGCTCCTTGAGCTTTTTGCCTGCTTTTCTAAGTATGCCTGCGCAGTCAGTAAGAATCCACGCAGCAGCGTCCTTAGCGTTACAGCCAAGCGCTACAACATCATCGAGCAACTTAGCTATTGTGTGCTCAGACATGAGCATAGCGATTTCCTTATCAGAAATACCAGCCTCTGCGTAAGCTTCAGCCTTTTCATCAAGTGCTACAGGCTTGTTAGCTTTGATCTGCTCGAGCCACTCGTCGTCAATAACGATAGGCATAAGGTTAGGATCAGGGAAGTAACGATAGTCTGCCTCTGTCTCCTTGTTACGCATAGCAAAAGTCTTGCCAGAAACATCGTCAAAACGACGTGTCTCCTGTACAAGCTCTTCTGTCTCAAACTCAATAGCATCCATGTGACGCTGAGCTTCGTAACGTATAGCACGCTCGATAGCTTCGAATGAGCTCATGTTCTTGATTTCAGTACGAACACCAAATTCAGTAGTGCCTGCTTCTCTGACTGAAATATTAACGTCACAACGCATAGCACCTTCTTCACACTCAGAGATACCTGTAGACTTGAACATGGACTTAAGCTTGCCTAAATATGTCACAACTTCTTCAGCAGATCTGAAATCAGGCTGAGAAACGATCTCAATAAGCGGAACTGAAGTGCGGTTGAAGTCAACAAAAGATGAGTTACCACCGTGTACGAGTTTACCTGCGTCTTCTTCCATGTGAATCTGCTTGATTCTGATGTCACGCTCACCATCTGCAGTCTTTACTTTTACTAAGCCGTTTGTGCAGATAGGGTGATTAAGCTGAGTAATCTGATATGCACATGGCAAATCAGGATAATAGTAGTTTTTCTTATCAAAAGTTGTATAACGACTGATCTCACAGTTAAGCATAAGACCCGCTGTAACAGCAAGCTCAACAACACGCTTGTTCATAACAGGGAGCATACCAGGCATACCTGCGCATGCAGGACACACACAGTCGTTAGGCTCCTGTGGAGATGAATGTCCGCCACAAGAACAGAAAATCTTTGATTCTGTATTAAGTTCAACGTGGGTTTCAAGGCCGATTACGAGTTCAAAATTCATAATTATTCACCTTTCCTTTCGCCCAGTTTTGCAATAGATAAAAGCTTGCTTTCAGTCAAATGTGCACCCATCAACTGCACCTTGTTAGTTGAGATAGCAGGTGTGCCGATAAGGTTTGGCACACAAGTGAACACGCTCTCATCGTATACTTTTTTGAACGCATCTTTAATGTCGTAAGCTACATACTCTGTTTTTGAGCATACAGGAGTGAGCAGTGCATCGTAAGTGCTTAACACTTCTTTGATTTTATCAGCTACAACTCTTCTGATACGCAGTGCCTTGTCGTAGCAGTCAGCGTAGCGGTTCTTAGAGAGTACATCAGAGCCGTAGAGGATAACAGCTTTTGTGAGGAAGTTGAAGCCCTCTGTACGGCTGTTAACATACAATTCGTCGATGTTTTTGTATGTGTCACTTCTGTGGCCGAACTTAACACCGTCGTAGCGGGATACGTTGTTACATGTTTCTGCACACATGAGAATCTGCCATGCAGTGTTAGCTGTATCAAAAATATCAAGTGAAATTTCTTCTACTGTAACACCCTGATCCTTAAGCTCTTCAGCATAAGCGTATACACTCTCTTTTACATCATCTGATGCTTTGTCTAAGAGTTCTTTTACAATAGCAACTTTAGCGCCCTTAATGTCTGCATCAGTTTTATATTCGTATGATGTATCTTTGAGTGATGTGCCGTCTTTTGTATCGTTACCAGCAATAACTGACATAATCTCAGCAATGCCGTCACAGTCTTTAGCACATACGCCAATCTGTTCACCTGAAGCAGCACATGAGATAACACCATAACGTGAAACTGTGCCGTAAGTAGGCTTTAAAAAGCTGACACCTGACAGCATAGCAGCTCTTCGAGCAGAACCGTTCATATCAACAGACAGTGCATATTTTACATTATTATCAGCAACCGCCTGTGCAGCAGCACCATAGAGCTTCTCTGACTCATTAGCCTTATTATAGTACGAGAACTCACCAACAAGGTCTAAACCAAATTCGCCTACATGTGTTTTGCCTGCTACTAAGTAGCCTTTTTCTTCAAGTCTTTTAACAGCTTCTGCAGAGAAAAGTGGCTTGAATCCTTCTAACATACGTGAGCCTGCAGTAGATGGAGCATCTTTTACAAGAATAGTATCGTCTACAGCGACTACACCTTTTTCGTTTAACATTGTTGCATAATACTTCATTCTACTCACCTCACTTTACAAGTCTTGGAACAACCCAACTGTCGTCGCTACGCTCAGGAGCACCCTCGAGCAAGCTGTCACGTGTGAATGGTTGTGAACGCTTATCTTCGCGTAAAATATTAGTCATAGGCATAACGTGAACCATAGGTTCAACATCAGCTGTATCGATTGATTTTAGCTTAGCTTCGCTGTCTTTCATAGAATCGAAGATGCTCTGCATTGTTGCTTCTTCTTCATCTGTAAGTGACAGCTGATTAAGCTGCTGAGCGTTAGAGAAAGTTGAGCGCTTGCCTGCACTACCCTTAGCGTTAGCTTTTGCACCGACACCACGATGAGTAAGAGCACTGCCACTGCCTAGAAGATGAACATCTTCAAGCTGCTGATCAGATACTTCACTAGGCGCACCAAGCAGTAAATCCTGAGCGTTACCGTTGAGTGGGAACGCAATAACGTCTAAAATCTTCTCTTCATCTGTTAATAGCATAACCATACGATCAATACCAGGAGCCATACCTGCGTGTGGTGGTGCACCGTACTGGAACGCTGTATAAAGTGCGTTGAAACGCTTCTTGAGCTCACTCTCTTCGTAGCCCGCGATTTCAAACGCTTTCTTCATAATCTCAATGTCGTGGTTTCTAACAGCACCAGAGGCTAGCTCAATACCGTTACAAACAAGGTCGTACTGGTAAGCAAGCACTTCTTCAGGATGTTTGTTGAGTAAAGCATCCATACCGCCCTGTGGCATAGAGAATGGGTTGTGAGTGAAGATTGTTTCGCCTGTTTCTTCGTCTTCTTCAAACATTGGGAAGTCAACTACAAAGCAGAATTCAAATGCATCATCGCGGATTAAATCAAGCTGAGTAGGAGCAGCAAGCCATGTACGAATCATACCTGCTTTCTTCTCTGTGTCATTCTTCTTATCATCACAGATGAAGAAGAGTGTCTCACCCTCTTTTACACCTGAGATTTCGGTGATTTCCTGCTTTTGTTCTTCAGTTAAGAACTTAGCGATAGGACCTGCGAACACACCCTCTTTGAGAGTGATGTAACCAAGACCACCTAAACCTACTTCCATTGATGTTGCGTATTTAAGTGAGTCTTCGAAGAACTTCTTAGACTTACCAACGCAGTTAGCAACGATACCTCGTACTGGCTTGCCCTTAAATGCAGGGAAAGCAACGTTAGAGAAAAAGTCTGTTAAGTCACAGATAACGAGTGGGTTACGTAAATCAGGCTTATCTGAGCCGTATGTCATCATCGCATCAGCGTATGTGATACGTCTAAATGGCTTCTCTGTAACTTTCTTATCTGAGAAAGTCTTGAATGTATCGTAGATTACATCTTCGCAGATGTCGAGTACTTCTTCCTGAGTAGCAAATGCCATCTCAAAGTCAAGCTGATAGAACTCACCAGGTGAGCGGTCAGCACGAGCATCCTCATCTCTAAAGCAAGGAGCTACCTGGAAGTAGCGGTCAAAGCCGGATACCATGAGTAACTGCTTGAACTGCTGTGGAGCCTGTGGCAGAGCGTAGAACTTACCAGGGTGCTTACGTGATGGAACCAAGAAGTCACGTGCACCTTCTGGTGAAGAAGCAGTGAGGATTGGTGTCTGCATATCAAGGAAGTTCTTCTCTTCCATTTTATTACGCAAGTGACGGATAATCTTAGAACGCATAACAAGGTTATTGTGGTTCTTAGGATTACGTAAATCAAGATAACGATATTTAAGGCGGATTTCGTCCTTAGATGCACGAGAGTTAGAAACCTCGAAAGGAAGCATGTTAGTGCTTCTACCAAGTACCTGTAAAGTATCACAAACAAGCTCTACATCACCTGTTGCGATTTTTTCGTTAACAGTCTCTTCGTCACGTTTTTCTACTTTACCTGTGACAGAGATAACTGTCTCGCGGTTAACGTTTTCAAGTAAAGATTCGTCATGAACGACAACCTGAGTGATACCTGTGTAGTCGCGAAGATCTACGAAGATAACGCCACCATGGTCACGGATAACGTCAACCCAGCCGGCAAGTGAAACTGTAGTGCCGACGTGGCTATCTCGTATGTCGTTACAAAATAGTGTTCTGTACATTATATTTAACCTCCTATAAGGATAATTTTAGCGTCCGAGTGTTCGAGCCTTTCAAATTTCAAAGTGATCGAGTCCACGCGTTAAGAAATCAAGAATATGATTTATTTCTTGATTTTAGCAAGTGGTCGAGGAACAGTAGAAATTTGAAAGAGATGCGAGAACAAACGAGGCGTGATATCGCCGTACGCAGTACCCGCACAAAACAAAAAGTCCCGAGAATAGTATGCCTATTCTCGGGACGAGTTAAACTAAAACCCGCGGTGCCACCCGTATTGATGTAATAAAACATCCGCTTTTATATATAATTTAAGGTATGCGCCATGAAGTGTTCCCGAACTTACTACTCACCTTAGACGCGCTTGCAGCCGACGACGCATCCTCTCTATAAGGCTTTCCACAAAAGCCGAGTCTTCACTAATACATTATAGTATCGATAAAGTCAGTTGTCAACTGATTTTAGTAGGAAATTTTTGAGCTAATAGCTGATGTTAACATTTTATACATTGATTTAGATTTTTGCTCGTGATATGATTTTTGTATAGAGAAAGGGAGTGTTAATGTGAAGAGAATAATTGCTCTTCTTTTGGTCGCTGTATCTTTAGTTGTGCTTACTGCGTGTACAAAAACGAGTGACTATACGCTTGAATATGGTGAGTCACAAATATATTCTAACGAAGATATCGAATCTGCAGCTAAATCAGTTTTAGATAAATTCAATACATTTGACGGTTGCGTTTTATATTCTCTCACTTATGCAGGCGATGAGATATGTAATGATGAACTGTCGTATGTAAACTTGCTCAAAGATGACAAGGAAGAAGAGTTTGTTGACTGTCTTGTATTTTACTCAGAGTTTCGTTCTCCAATAAATGGTG
>JAUMXP010000074.1 GCA_030529125.1 Eubacteriales bacterium
TTGCCATAAAAATATGCACCTCCAAAAGTGTCTAACTTTTGGGGTGCATATCAAAACCTAATGGCTGTTTTTTGTCTTCAATTATTCTGCGCTGCTGAAATTCTCTTTACCAACACCGCACAGTGGGCAAACAAAGTCGTCAGGTAACTCTTCAAAAGTTGTACCCGGCGCAATGCCGTTCTCAGGTGAACCTGATTCTACGTCGTATGTCCATCCGCAAATATCGCATACATATTTCATAGAGCTATTACCTCCTTCTTCTGTAATCTCACCGCACAACTCATCAGCAAGTGAACTAAGTTGTGCAGACGACTCTTCACTTAACGCAGACAAAATTCTTACTTCTGTCTGCATATATGTGATATCTTTAAGCTGTGAAAGCATACCTTTCATTACCTTAGTAGCGTTAGGTGCCCAGCTGCCGTTTTCAATAAAAGCAACTGTTCTGTTTTTATAGTTGCGTTCTGTAAGATGATTAATAAACTCGCGCATAAAAGGAAAGATATCAGCATTATAGGTAGTTGTTGCAAGCACAAGCTTATCATATCTGAACGCATCTTCAACTGCTTCGGCCATATCAACTCGTGCAAGATCGTTGATTACAACTTTCTTGGCACCTTTGTCATATAGCAAATCTCTGAGCTTCAACACTGCATTTTTAGTATTCCCATAAACTGAAGTATATGCAATCATAACACCTTCTTCTTCAGGTTTATAGCTTGACCATGTATCATACAAAGAAATGTAATAACCAAGGTTTTCATTGAGCACCGGTCCATGAAGCGGACAAATAGAACTAATATCATAAGCTGAAACCTTTTTGAGCAGATTCTGTACCTGAATACCATATTTACCTACAATGCCAAAATAGTATCTGCGTGCTTCGCATGCCCAATCCTCGTCAACATCAAGAGCTCCGAATTTGCCAAAACCATCAGCAGAAAACAGCACCCTATCGACGTCATCGTAAGTAACAATAACCTCTGGCCAGTGTACCATAGGAGCTGTCAGAAATGTAAGTGTGTGCTTACCTAAAGACAATGTGTCTCCATCAGCAACCACAATCTGCTTGTCATCAAAGTCAGTGGAGAAAAAGTTTTTCATCATACTAAAAGCTTGTTTTGATGCTACAACTTTAGCTTTTGGGTAATTCTCTGTAAAGCTGACTATATTTGCTGAATGGTCAGGTTCCATGTGCTGAACTATAAGGTAGTCAGGCTCTCTATCACCCAAAGCTTCTTTAATATTCTTAAGCCATTCATCTCTAAAATTAATATCAACAGAATCCATAATAGCTATTTTCTCGTCGATAATCGCATACGAGTTGTAAGCCATACCGTTTGGCACATCATACTGTCCCTCAAACAAATCTATTTCATGGTCATTTACACCAATATATTTTATATCATTTGAAATATTCATAACATAAACCTCCCTTAGTTTAGAATGATATTCTAACATATTTTTAAGCTTGCGTAAATAATTTATTCTAAAATTTTTCCGTCAGTAGATATCGTAACAACACTCCATGGAATAAACTTTCCACTGTTCATCAACGCTGATTTCACAGCATTTTCAATACCGCCACAGCATGGAACTTCCATTCTCACAACCGTCACACTTTTGATATTATTATCACTTATTATCTGTGCCAGCTTATCCGCATACTCAACCATATCAAGTTTAGGGCAACCTATTAGCGTGATTCTGTTTTTTATGAAATCATTATGAAAGTTTCCATAAGCAAAAGCTGTACAATCAGCTGCTATTAGCAAATCTGCATTGTCAAAATACGGAGCATTTACTGGCACAAGCTTTATCTGTACAGGCCACTGGTTGAGTCTGCTTGAGTTAGGCGCTGAAAAATAAGTTTCCACACTATCTCTTTTTAGCACTTTTGAGTTAGTCCCCGGACAACCGCATGGTAGAGCATGAGCATTTTTATCCTCAGACATTCTAGCCTGATTTGCCTCTACTGCTGCTTCATCGTAAGCTTTAGCTTCTCTTACTTCAAAGGAAATTGCGCCTGTCGGACAAGCAGGCAAGCAATCTCCCAGCCCATCACAATAGTCATCTCTGAGTAGCTTAGCCTTTCCATCAACCATACCTATCGCACCCTCGTGGCACGCTTTTGCACATAGACCACAGCCATTACACTTTTCTTCATCTATCTTAATAATCTTTCTTAACATAGCTTATACCTCCGTTGACTTTATGACTTTATTATAGTATTATATTTGCAATATTTCTGTTGTTTTTACAACACAATGAGGCTTTTATGAAAAAATATATGCATGTTTTAAAGAGAACTAAGCTCTTTAGCGGTATAAGTGACAAAAACATTGAAACAATGCTAAGTTGTCTGAGCGCTAGTCACAAAGATTTCAAAAAAGGCGAATATATCTTTCGCCAAGGAGAATACATAGACGCAATCTGTGTGTTGCTTTCTGGGTCAGTACATATCCAATCAGACGATTACTGGGGCAATCGAAGTATAGTAAGCGAGGTCTGCGAGGGTGAGATGTTCGGCGAGTCGTACGCTGTCCATGGTAGTACTGCTGTACTCAACGACGCTGTCGCAACGCAGGACTCCATTGTTGCTTTCTTCAATGTCAACAAGCTCATGACAGTGTGTTCGAGTGGGTGTAGTTTTCACTCTGCCGTGATTCAAAACCTGCTCATCGCACTAACCCAAAAAAATCGTAACCTAATGCAAAAACTGATACATATCTCAAAACGCACCACCAGAGAAAAGTTGATATCCTACCTTTCTAATCAAGCAAAAATCAATAACTCTAATAGCTTTTCTATCTCGTTTAACTGCCAGCAGTTAGCTGATTTTCTATCTGTCGATCGAAGTGCAATGTCTAACGAGCTGTGCAAAATGCGTGACGAAGGACTACTCGTTTTTGATAAAAACAAGTTCACATTGCTATGAAAAAACGCACCTAAAAAGGTGCGTTTGCTTATTATATTTATTCACTTGTGTAAATTGCTACGGAGTTTTCCCCATCATGTTCGGCTAACCTGACCGCTACTTCTTCATCAAGCGAAGTAGGAATATTCTTTCCCACAAAATTTGCTTTTATCGGAAGCTCAGAGTGTCCTCTATCAATAAGAACACATAGCTGGATTCGTGACGCTCTGCCTAAATCGAGCACAGCATCAAGCGCCGCACGAGCAGTACGTCCCGTAAAAATAACGTCGTCTACAAGCACAACTGTCTTACCTGTAATATCAAAATCAACTTTAGTATCGGTCAGTACAGGTGTGTCATCAGTTTTTTCGCGATCATCACGATAGTGAGTTATGTCGAGAATACCAACTTCAACTTTGTTATTATCGATTTCAAAAATGTCTTCAGCAAGTCTGTGAGCAAGCGGAACTCCACGTGATTTGATACCAATCAGGCACAAGTCCTTAGTGCCGCGATTTTTCTCAATAATCTGGTGTGCAATTCGCTTTAGTATACGTGATATATCAGATTCGTTCAATATTTGTGCTTTCAGTTTCATAAAAACCTCTGAAAATAAAAATAACCTTGCAACGATGCTTGCAAGGTGTGTTAATGGCTATTGCAGAACCTTGACGGCATCACAGTACCGTATTAAAGATATCTTAATCGTAGAATACCATTACAGCATCTTGTTGTCAATAAAACAAAAGAATTAAAAACTTAGATATGTATCGATTTCTCAATTTCAACTTAATGCACAATAATTGCTAACACTATTAGTACAATTTCACAACAAACAGCAAGCGCAAATCTTACAATTAACTTGACAATATTCCCCTAAAATTGTACTATATATGATGTATGAAAAACTCATTACGGAGGGATTTTTTGTGAAGAACACAGACAAGTCAATGGAAAAAATCGTTGCTTTGTGTAAAGGCAGAGGTTTTGTATATCCGGGTTCTGAAATTTACGGTGGTCTTGCTAATACATGGGACTACGGCCCACTGGGTATGGAACTCAAGAATAATATCAAAAAAGCATGGCTCAAGAAGTTTGTACAGGAGAACAAGTACAACGTTGGTCTTGACTCAGCTATCCTTATGAATCCACAGACATGGGTTGCTTCAGGTCACTTAGGTGGTTTCTCTGATCCTCTTATGGACTGTAAAGATTGTAAAACTCGTCATCGTGCTGACAACCTTATCGAAGATTTCGACGGCACAAATGTTGCAGGTTGGACAAACGAGCAGATGACTGACTATATCAAAGAGAAGAACATTCCATGTCCGAACTGTGGTAAGCAGAATTTCACAGACATCAGACAGTTCAACCTTATGTTCAAGACTTTCCAGGGCGTTACTGAGGACTCAAAGTCTGAGATCTATCTCCGTCCTGAAACAGCACAGGGTATTTTCGTTAACTTTGCAAACATCCAGCGTACCAGCAGAAAGAAAGTTCCTTTCGGTGTTGCACAGATCGGTAAATCATTCCGTAACGAAATCACACCTGGTAACTTCATTTTCCGTGTAAGAGAGTTCGAGCAGATGGAGCTTGAGTTCTTCTGCAAGCCTGGCACTGACCTTGAGTGGTTTGACTACTGGAGAGCTTACTGCCGTGACTGGCTCTACTCACTTGGTATGAAAGAAGAAAACTTAAGACTTAGAGACCACGATCCTGAGGAGCTTTGCTTCTATTCAAAGGCTACTACTGACTTTGAGTATCTCTTCCCATTTGGTTGGGGCGAGCTTTGGGGTATTGCTGACAGAACTGACTACGACTTAACTCAGCACCAGAACACTTCTGGTAAGAGCTTAGAGTATTTCGACCCTACAGATAACTCAAGATATATCCCATATGTTATCGAGCCATCTTTAGGTGTTGAGCGACTCTTCCTGTCAGTACTTACAGAAGCTTACGACGAAGAAGTTGTAGACGCTGAGAAGAACGACGTCAGAACAGTACTAAGACTTCATCCATTCCTTGCGCCATTCAAAGCAGCAGTACTCCCTCTCTCTAAGAAATTAGGCGAGCAGGCTGAAGCGCTCTTTGACGAGTTGTCAAAAGACTTTATGTGCGAGTACGATGACGCAGGCTCTATCGGCAAGCGTTACCGCAGACAGGACGAAATTGGTACACCACTATGTATCACATACGACTTTGAGTCACTCGAAGATGGCTGTGTAACAGTTCGTGACCGTGACACTATGGAACAGGTAAGAATCAAAATCGACGAGCTTAAAGCATACATCGCTGAAAAAGTTAAGTTTTAATTTTAGTATATCTAAACATAGTAAAAGCACCGAAGTAATCTTCGGTGCTTTCTTTATTTATAGTAGTTAGTATGTTTTATTCAACTCTAGCTATTCTTTTTTGAATTGCAGTCGCATCTAAAATATCACGCTTACCATCACAGTTGAAATCTGAAATATATTTAGGAAAACCAGCTTCAGCAAAAGAATCATCGTAATAATCGATTATCTGATCGTTAAAATCAGTAAGCTTAGCAACATAACGTTGAATAAGAGTAGCATCTAATACAGTAATCACTCCATCTTTATCCGAATCGCCAATCAGGTAACCAAAGTTAAAAGATTCAAACACTTCTTCGAGGTCGTCGTACTTTGAGTAATCAAAATTTTCATTTATGATATCGTAAAACTTATCCGCTTTCACATCATATATACCATACCTGAAAGAAAACGGATAGTCATCGCCGTACATAAACACTCGTCCTTTAAATACCCTATGATACTCCCACGGCGGTGCATTATATGAACGCTGCTCAATCAACGCCCAATCGATATCGCCATTCTCATCATAATGATAATATAGCTCATCGTAGTCATGTGTGTCCGATTGAATTGAGCCCTCGTATCTTTCAAGAAATATCTCTTCAAAAAGATGGTCCGGCTGAGGGAAAAGTGGAGTTTTATACAGATCTATAGAAGCTACTTCCTCAAGCTGCGCTAACTCGAACACTTTTGCTTTTGTTGCTTTGAGCACAATCATCGGAGTCAATCTACTCATAAAAAGAATATCTTTATCATCAATACCCATTTTCTCAAGAACGGCTTTATTATGTGCTTCGTTCATATCAGCTTTTACGTTTCGATATGTTTTTTGATAAAGATCTATTTCTTCCTTTGTTTTAGCGGTCTCACTTGTTAATCCGCATTCTTCGTAGGTCTTCTGGAGCACTAAATCTTCATCAACAACATCATAAAGAGTGATAAAAATCTGAACCTTAAAGTCATCCTCAACCTTTTCCAGTACATTTGTCACAGCACTACTAATTTTGCTATTAGCATCAGCGAAAGCTGTGATTGATAAACACGAAAAAGCAAGAATAGCAACCATCAAAATACTAACTAATTTTTTCATACAATTACCTCCTGACTCTTATTTATTTCAGAGAATACAACAAATATTCTTTCACTAATAAAACACACAAGAAAGCTAAAGTGTTACAAAAATTTTTCAAAAAAGCAGGATATCTTTACATTATCCCACTTACACTTATATTCTACTACAAAAAGCGTGCCAATACCATCAACGAATTGCACAAAACAGGTAATTCCCATTTGGAAAGAGTGTGAACTACACTTCTTTTTTGCACAAAAAAACCCCACCAATTTTGGTGGGGATTAATGCTTGTGTTTATTTTGAAAGAAGCTTCTTGATACGCTCTACAGCTTCTACGGTGTTTTCTCTGTCACCGAATGATGTAAGTCTGAAGTAGCCCTTACCACATTCGCCGAAACCTTCACCAGGTGTGCCGACAACGTTAGCGTTTTCGAGCAGATAATCAAAGAATTCCCATGAACCCATACCGTTTGGACACTCAAGCCAGATGTAAGGTGAATTCTTACCACCTGTGTAGTAGATACCAAGCTCATCAAGTGCGCTTGATATAATCTTCGCGTTTTCTTTATAATAGCTCAAGTTCTCTTTAATCTGCTTCTGACCTTCTTCTGAGAATACAGCGGCTGCTGCACACTGAACAGGGTAAGAAACACCGTTGAACTTAGTAGCTTCTCTTCTGTACCAGAGCTTGTAGATATTGTGGCCATCACGCTCGAGCTCCTTAGGAATTACTGTGTAACCGCAACGTGTACCTGTAAAGCCTGCTGTCTTAGAAAGTGAGCAGAACTCGATAGCGCACTGTCTAGCACCCTCGATAGCAAAAATAGAACGTGGGCAATCATCAGTGATAAATGCTTCATAAGCGCAGTCATAAAGAATAATAGCGTCGTTTTTGAGCGCGTAGTCAATCCATACTTTGAGCTGATCTGCTGTGTATGCAGAACCTGTTGGGTTGTTAGGTGAGCAAAGGTAGATAATATCAGCCTTTACGTTCTCGTCAGGCATAGCACAGAAACCGTTTTCTTTAGTAGCAGGAGCAAGTACGATTTCACGACCAGACATAATATTAGAGTCAACATAAACAGGATAAACAGGATCAGTTACAAGCACGATGTTATCTTGTGCGAAAATATCACCAAAGTTACCTGTGTCTGATTTTGCACCGTCGTTAATAAGAATCTCATCCTTATCTACTGCTACACCGAATGAAGCGTAATAATCAGAAACAGCCTGTCTTACAAACTCGTAGCCTTCGTAGTCAGGGTAGCCCTTGAAGGTAGCTTTCTCCCCTAATTCGTCAATACCTTTTTTGAAAGCCTCAACAACTACAGGAGCAAGCGGAAGTGTAACATCACCAATACCGAGTTTGATAACTTTCTTGTCAGGATTTTCTGCGATAAATTTATTAGTGCGCTTAGCAATCTCAGCGAAGAGATAGTTAGGCACGAGGTTATCGTAATTATGATTGATTTTCATTTTTCATCAGTCCTTTTAAAAATTTCAAGATATACTATACAGCAAAACGAGGAAATTATCAAGCAAAAAATAAAGAGGTGGTCAAGCCACCTCAATTTTTATACTTCTATTTCACCGTCAAAAACCTTAGTAGCAGGGCCTGTCATCAGCACACGCTCGTCAGTGTAGTTAATGATAAGGTCACCGCCACGAAGGTGAACTGTTACATCCTCGCCTTTTTTGCAATAGCCGTTTTCACATGCTGCAACTACTGTCGCACACGCACCGGT
>JAUMXP010000225.1:0-1643 GCA_030529125.1 Eubacteriales bacterium
TGTTTCGATAGATGCTGCGTTTAAGTCCTTCATCTTCTGCTCTGCAATCTTAGCACACTGCTCTTTTGTGATCTTAGCAACCTTCTTCTTGTTAGGTTCGCCAGATGCAGTCTCGAGGTTACATGCTTTCTTAATGAGTACAGCTGCAGGTGGTGTCTTTGTAATAAATGAGAAAGAACGGTCTGCATAGACTGTGATTACGACAGGAATGATAAGTCCTACGTCGTTCTTTGTACGCTCGTTGAATTCCTTAGTGAATGCAACGATGTTTACACCGTGCTGACCGAGAGCCGGACCAACAGGTGGAGCTGGTGTAGCTTTACCAGCAGGAATCTGTAACTTAATATAACCAGTTACTTTCTGAGCCATTGTTTATTCCTCCTAAATTCGTGGTAGATGGCGGAGCTTTGCTCCTCCCACAAGGGACACATGTCCCTCATATAAAAAGCGAAATGCTAATTATTCCAAGATTATTTTATTCTTCAATTGCTTCTGCCTGATTGAGCTCAAGCTCAACAGGAGTTTCACGTCCAAACATAGAGATTGTAACGCGAACGTAATTCTTCTCAGTATCAAGCTCGTCAACGATACCAACAAAGTCTTCAAGCGGACCGTCGATAATGCGAACCTGATCACCAACTTTATACGAAACTTCGACTACTCTCTGTTCAACACCCATACGGTAAACCTCAGCTTCTGTGAGTGGTACAGGTTTTGAAGATGGACCAACAAAGCCGGTACAACCGCGGATATTGCGGACAACATACCATGTTTCGTCGGTGTAAACCATTTTAACAAAAACGTAGCCTGGGAAGAGCTTACGCTCAACCTCTTTAGTAGAACCGTCATCTTTAATCTCTGAAACGATTTCTGTAGGAACCTTGACTTCCTGGATCATCTCCTGAAGTCCGCGGTTTTCAACAGTAGTCATCAGAGTTGACGCTACCTTGTTCTCGTATCCTGAATAGGTATGAACAACATACCATCTTGCTTCACTCATGATAGTTACTTCTCCTTTAGATTAAGATGCGAAGTCCACAATCAATGTTATGGAGCAACCTCAGTTGCGAGCTCACCAGCAGTATCTAAAACAGTTGTACCTGTTTCCATAAATAAGCTGAGGAGCTTGAACAGACCCATGTCAAGAGCGAAGATTAAGAGTGTAGCTACTACAATAACTAAAACTACAATACCGAAGTTCTTTGTAGTTGCAGACATTGTAGGCCAGCTGATCTTCTTGATTTCGCCGATACAAGCACGGAAGAATGAGACAATCCTAGAAAAAATGTTTTTCTTTTTTGCTTCTGCCATTGTTCTTCTCCTCCGTATTACTTTGTTTCCTTGTGCAGAGTGTGTTTCTTGCAGAATCTGCAATACTTGTTCATCTCAAGCCTGTCAGGATCGTTTTTCTTGTTTTTCATTGTGTTGTAATTACGCTGTTTGCACTCAGTGCAGGCCAATGTGATTTTTACTCTCATTTAACGGCACCTCCCGGTATTTTCGGAATAATTTAGCCTCCCTCAAAAGGGCACAAAAAAATAGACCCCTTTTCCGAGGTATTTAGAAGTATAACATAATAAAGTCAACCAGTCAAGCAATTTTGCAATAATTTTGTAAAAAATCGACACAACAACGAAAATATG
>JAUMXP010000225.1:1653-1902 GCA_030529125.1 Eubacteriales bacterium
CTATTACTGACCGAGTCTGTTTCCTGTGCTTAATACTCTTTTTGGAGCTTTCTCAGGTTTTACTGTCTTACCTTTGTACTTATGAGCACATTTAAAAGCTGTATTAAGCTCGTCTGAAAGTAACGGAGTAACCTTCTTCAGATACTTATCGTCGATAGAGTTGAGAATAACGATAGTGATAATCGCACGAGTATCAGGGTCACCCTTTAAATACTGAGCAGAAAGAATTCCCATAAACTTTGAAAGGTC
>JAUMXP010000075.1:0-7504 GCA_030529125.1 Eubacteriales bacterium
TGCCATAAAAATATGCACCTCCAAAAGTGTCTAACTTTTGGGGTGCATATCATTTGAGGAAGGCTTTTTGTTTTAGTACTAAACTTTATTTAATTAATTTGTTAAGCGATGGGGAATTTTGAATTGTCCTGAGTACTAAGAAGCTGAGTAGTACTTCAACTACAGCAAACGGTACAAGTATCAGCGCTCGCCACAACAGTATCTCAAAGTACGGCACACCCATCATTATGTTGAGTACAAGTGTGTTCAGCGGTAGTCTGCACAGCGACAGCACAACTATAAATGCTACAGCTGTTCTCAGCACAGTTGTGTTCTGTTCATATAGTATAAATCCCAGCAACAACCCCTCTAACATATAGCACAGTGTAATACCCGGCATTATCGAAAACGCTGTAGGGTTGCTCAGAATTATCGACAGTATATCGCCCAAACCTGACACGATAGCCGCACACACAGGGCCGTATAGGTACGCAACTATAACGATAGGCAAGAACGTGAATCCAATTTTTGCAAACGGAGTGAAACTCAGCGTAAAGTTAGTAAACATACCGAGCACAATACGTAGTGCCAGCATCATTGAACATACGCACAGCGGCCCGATTTTAGACAGATTCTGCGATGATTTCTTTAGCATTTGAAAAAAAGACATAATAAAACCTCCCTATCTCGTTATCACATAGGGAGGTAGTATCCGAATGTAACAGCGGGATGCAAAAATCGCACCGCAGAGAAACCTCTTTCGTTTTTGCAGCAACTCCCCGTCTGCAGAACACTTGACGCGCGATTTTTTACTCTGTATTTTCTATTAGTATATCATATAAGTTGTATCTGTCAACTCTTCTTGTGGATAACTCTTGACAGTGGCTTGTAGATAAACGCTGTAACAAGCGTTATCACTGCGCCTTTGATAAGGTTAAACGGTGCTACACAGAAGATGCAGAATGTCAGCGTATCGGTGATAAACGGAATGATGTCAGTGCCCATCTGAATAATCTGGTCGAGCTCAATCATAAGCTCTGAGTACAGCGGAATCATAATGTAAGCGTTGATGAATATACCGAGCACAGGCATAGACAGCGTGCCGATTATCATAGCGAATATCGCGTTTTTCTTAGTCTTTTTGTGCTTGTAGATTAGTGATGCAGGCACAATGAACGAACAGCCTATAACAAAATTAGACAGCTCACCGATACCGCCTGTCGCTGTGCCGTTTATCAGGAAGTTGACCAGTATTTTCACTGCCTCAATCAATATTCCTGCAACAGGACCCAGCGCAAAGCCACCGATCATAGCAGGTATCTCAGAAAAATCGAGTTTATAAAAAGATGGTGCTATAAAAGGTAGCGGAATTTCTATAAGCATCAGCACTGAAGCGATACTAGCGAGCATCGCTGTCACTACCATTTTTCTTGGGTTGGTCATTTTCTTAGCATTACTCATAAATATCTCCAAAAATAAATCCCCGACGAAAAGCACGTCGGGGATAGTTTATGCATAAAAATACAGTATAAACAATCTTCTTTCATCCGGACTATACCGTCGGTTCTGGAATCACACCAGATCAGCTTGCGCTCGTGGACTATACCACCGGTGGGGAATCGCACCCCGCCCCGAAGACATAAATATTATATATTCATTTGTACTATGTGTCAATATCACACACAAGGCTTATTTAAATCAAGCTCTACAAGGTCGTGATGTGGTACCTGTTTGTCCTCAGGTGGCAACTCCATGTAGTCACCAAAAGCGATAGTCAGATACTCGTCGTATCCCTGCATTACAGGTAGCATCATACCCTCAAACTCAAGGTAAGTCTCTTTAGCAAAAGCAGACTGTGGATACTTCTTTTTCATATAATATGGGCCTGCGTAGAGCTCTGTGCTAAACTCATGTGTTTCAAAGTCAAATTTCTTTAGGTGCTTTTCAGCAAATTTCCACACTTTGGTTCGAGCTTTTCGGCTTCTTACTATGCCGAGCATTATCTTGCTTGCTATACGTATCAGCCCGCCGTGCTTTTCAGGCACAAATTCAGAGATGAACAGCGAGTAGATCATGGTCCACATATACTGCATATAACGCTGGAATTTCCCCTCAGGACAGCCGTCGATAGGGAAGATGTCAGTCACGATTCCGTGTGGCACATCGATGTTCTGCTGGTTTTCTTTGACCATTGTAGCGGAGGTATCGACAAGCGTAGCAAAGATATTGCCTGTGAATATTTCGCCTTCGTCAGTTTTTAACATCAGAAAACGAGTCGAATCCACCTGTTCTTTCCACAGCTTGAGCATTCTCTCCCAGTCAGGTCTTGGCATAATGATGTCGATGTCGTCGTCCCAAGGGATAAAGCCTTTGTGACGCACAGCGCCGATTACGCAACCGCCAAGCAGATACCATCTTAATTCATTTTTTTCGCAAAAATCCTTGAAGAATAACAGCGACTCAAGTTCTTTGAGCTGGAGTTTTCGTAAGGTTTCTCTGTCAATTTTAATAATTTCTGCCATAATAATCCTTAATTAAAAGAAGAAGTCGTCTTCTTTAACAGTGTTTTTAGCTATAGCTTTCTTAACCATTTCTATTCTTTGCGCTGACGTGTTGTCTAGCTTTTTGCGCCAAAACGGCATCTTAACAAGTCCCACCAGTGTACCTATTCCGTATGAAATATGTAGAATAGGGAAGATAAACGGCAAGAGCAAAAAGTACAGCTTAGGTTTTTTGAGTACCAGACAGCCAACAGTGTTTACTACGTTGAACATAGTGTACATAGCCGCGATAATGGCAAACAATGTCGGGTTACCAAACAGCCACAGTATAAGGCTGAATAACACAGCAATTACAAATACAAACGGAATGAAGTGGAAGTAGTTGAGGCACCTAAAGCACACGCCGGTTGTAAGTCCAATCCAGTATCCGTTGCCGTATTTTTGCTTTATCATTTTGCGCAGGGTGCTTCTTGTATGCTGAAAAGAGATGATCTCAGGACAGCAACAGAACTTGTAGCCTGCCATTCTCATTCTGTAGTGTAACTCGTTGTCTTCAGTACGGCCAAGATCCTCGTTGAAACCGCCGACCTTCTCAAAAACCTCACGCTTGTATGCAGCGTGGAAAAGGCTGTCTAGGTAGATTTTTTGACCCGGAGCACGTCTGTAGTCAGCTACAGAAGAACCGAAAAGTGACTCTTCAGCAGCAAGCAAAGTGAACTTCCAGTCAGTCATACCGTCAGTGGTGTTAGGTCTGCCACCGCCTACTATGTCTTCGCCTTCGTTAATGTTGAAGACGTTCTTTGCGACAAAGTGTCTAGGGATTTTTGAGTGAGCGTCAACTCTGATGATAATATCACCTGTAGCGTGCATCAGCGCTTCGTTCCAAGCAGTAGCCTGATTCTTGTTAGTTGAATCATAGATCTGTACAGATTCAAAGCCGTAGTCGGTGTTTGCAAACTCTTGCATCATGGCTTTTGTGTTGTCGGTTGATGCATTATCTATAAGTATTATCTCGATTTTATCGTGAGGATAACTCTGCTCAGAAAAATCTCTGAAAAGACCGTTTAACACGTTTTCTTCGTTATATGCAATTGTACACAGCGAAACACGCAGGTCTTCTTTTGTACTAAAATAATTCATTTTTATTGTTCATTCCTTGAAAGTTGATAAATCCATTTACCTGATATACACATTGATTGTGTGATATATGGTATTACATAAATCGCAGGAAGCACAGTGATACACAGTAGCATCCATGGGATAAACGAAATGAAAAGCTTGATAACACGACCTTGCATGCCTTTCATCAGCTTCTTAGACTGTTTAAAACAGTAGTTGATACCGTTTGTGTCAGGTTCACAGAAAAACTTGATACTCAAAAAATACTTGGTTGAGTAGATATACAGCGCAAACAGCGACAAAACAACAAGAAAAACGAACGTGCTGTTATACAGAAATACGTTCATAGTGTAGTCAAACACAAATCTGTCAATCGCATACAAACTAACAACAGGTATAAAAAGCACCACAGCAGGTACAAACACTCTTAAGATGTACGAGAACACAAATAGTATACACTTAACATAGCGCTTGAAGCTCTTGAAGTAGTACAGCAAATCGTCCATTTTGTATTCGCTTTCAGTGTAGAACATTCTGAAGAATCCAAACAGAGCAGGGGACAGCAGTAGCATAACAAGAACTGTTGCAACTGAATAAGCGATTTTTATTATTAGTGTCAATGTGCTGTTATTTTCAAACAGGTCAAGTAATAGTACTCCCGTGTTTGCGATAACATCAACGAACATGAAAAACACAAGCAAAACTCCGAGCGCAAACACAGGCTTGGTCCAGCCGTTTTTACTCAGCTTCTTGCGCGCTTGTGATTTAATGATACTTTCAGCAGACATAGATAACATCCTTTTTACTCAGCTGTGTACATTCTGTACATTGCTTCTAAGCAAATCTGAGCATGTTTAAAGAATTTGTCAACGCTCAGACATTCGTTAGCGTTGTGAATATTAGACTCTTCTCCTTCGAATACAGGGCCAAAGGCTACGCCCTTGCCGTCTAACATTCTAGCGTATGTACCACCGCCTGTGGAGTACAGGTTTGGCTTTTCGCCCATGATTTCTTCGTATGAATCAGACAGCAGTTTGATAAGCTCGCTGTTTTCATCTAAGTTTACAGGTTTAGTGTGGCTGAGTACCTTGACGCTTAAGTTTTCGTTAGCGGCAGCTTTCTTAACTTGTTCAAGAACATTATTACCGTTAATTGTAACAGGGTATCTGATGTCGATAGTACATGTAGCGTAACCCTCGTCGATGTGAACTGTGCCAACGCTTAAAGACAGCGGACCGGATACAGAGTCTCTCATCTTGATGCCCATCTTAACACCAGTTGTGTCCAAGCCGATGCATGACTCAATGAACGAACAGATACTGCCAAGAGATGGGAGAGAGAAGTTGGAGGTAAGCAGGTCGATAAGCGCTACTGCAGCGTTGTGACCTTTCTGCGGTTCGCAAGCGTGCGCAGCTTTACCACGGCTTAATACCATCATACCATCGATAGTGTAGTAAAATTCAAACTTGCCTTCTTTAGCATCAGCAAGTCTTAACAGCTGGTGGTCTTCGTTTTCTGTGCAGTCTAAAAGCGCATACGCTGTATCTGGTACTGCATTTACTGCCTTGCCTGAGTGAAGCTGAGTTAAGGTTGTACCGTTGTGTGTGTCAGCGTACAGCTCAAGCTGGAGTATACCTTTCTCGCATCTGCAGATACCGTACTGGCTGTCAGGTGTGAATGCCATGTCAGGGATAGGCTCGTTTTTGAAGTACAGCTCCATATCCTGCATACCGGTTTCTTCGCAGGTGCCGTAGATAGCTCTTATAGTATTCTTGCCGATAACACCGCTTTCTTTCAGCGCTCTTAAGCAGTAGAGGTTGATAAGCGCTGCGCCTTTGTCGTCAGCAATACCTCTGCCGTACATATAGCCGTCGCCTACAGAAAGCTCAAACGGAAGTGAGTTCCAGTTGTTACCCTCAGGTACAACGTCAAGGTGAGATAGCACACCGCACAGCTTAGAGCCTTCACCAAGCTCTACGTGGCCTGCGATACCATCGTATGATTTAGTCTTAAGACCAAAGCTCTCGGCTTTCTTCATCATCCATTCAAGCGCAGGAGTACACTGGTCCTGATAGCCTGATACAGACTGGATAGCGATAAGCTCAGTAAGGTCAGCAATAATATCTTCTTTATATTGGAGAATTTTTTCGCCAAAACTCATATTCTACCTCCAAATTATCGGTCAATACCGTGTTAGATTGGTTTTTATAGTATTAGAAATAATATTTTTTCGTCTTAAAAAATAGGACTTTAAAAATGAAATACTTTTGTGTATAATATAACTAATACAGTATACCACATAACTTTGGAAAATGCACTATATTTTTACATTATTATGTAATTTTCTTTTATATAGCAGGAGGTTTATATGAACAGTCACTTTTTTGCACTGATGCACAGGATGAAATACATCAACCGCTGGGGGCTGATGAATAATACTAAAACAGAGAATATCTGTGAGCATAGCTTAGTTGTTGCTATGATAGCTCACGCGCTTGTTACTATCAGCAATACTCGTTTTGGTACAGAGCTTAACGCTGAGCATGCCGCTATGCTCGGCATCTATCACGATGCGTCAGAAATTATCACTGGCGATATGCCTACTCCTATCAAGTACTTCAACCCTGAGATAAGCGACGCTTACAAGCAGATAGAGCGTGTAGCTCAAGAAAAGCTTGTATCACATTTGCCTGATGATTTGCAACATAGCTTCAAACCTCTGTTAACTCTTTTAGAACAGGACAAAGACTACGCGCCGTTTATCAAAGCAGCAGACAGACTGTCAGCACTTATTAAGTGCATAGAAGAGGAGAAGTTCGGAAACCGCGAATTTGTGAAAGCCCAGAGCTCTATTAGAGCGTCGATAGAAGCTATGAATCTGCCGTATGTACAGGTATTTATAGATGAGTTTCTGCCTTCTTTTTACCTTACACTCGACGAACAAGACTGATTTTATATGTAAATATCACTATATATGCGTCAAAATTTGCACTAATTCACTACAAGTTGTGAATTTTTGTTGAATTTTGACGTATTTTCTTTAATAGAAAATAAATGTGGATTTATGTAGTATAATAATTATGTTTAGTATGTGCAACTATGGGATTTTATGCACAGGCGGAAAGGCGGTATGTATGTCAAAACAGAACAAAGATTTTGTTGATATCAATTCCTCAAGCCAGGTAAAAAAATTGTATAAAAAGAAGAAGAAAACTCTACTGATCACCAGTATTGTCGCTTTGGTTTTATCTATTCTGTTATTACCGGTAGGTATATTGGGCGTTTTTGCTTACAATACTATGGATACACTCAATTACGTTGAAATTGAGAAAGAGACTGTTTCTCAAGCGGACGATACAGATAACGCCAATACAGTCAAGACTGACTCACTATTAAGCAACGAATACGTGCTCAACATCCTCCTCTTTGGTCAGGATGCTCACGGTAGCGGAGAGAACGACTACGGTCGTAGCGATACTATCATCCTCTTATCACTTGATAACCTGCATAAGAAGATCAAGCTGACATCTTTCCAGCGTGATACCTATGTTACTGTACCGGGCTACGGCGACGGCAAATTAAACTCAGCGTTCAGCTTAGGCGGTGTTCCGCTTGCTGTAGAGATGATCGAAGCAAACTTCGGTATTCAGGTTGATAAGTACGCTTGCGTTGACTTTAACTCTTTTAGAAAGATCGTTAACGTATTGGGTGGTGTTGACATTGAGCTTTCTATCGATGAAATCGAGTATATCAATGCTCAGATCGACGTTAATAACCAGCTTTCTAAGACAGAATTTTTGCCGATTGACTACTCTAAAGAAACACAGGTAGTTCACCTTGATGGCTATCAGGCTCTGTGGTATGCGCGTAACCGTGGTGCTGAAAACTTAGGCGGTAACCCTGCG
>JAUMXP010000075.1:7514-7965 GCA_030529125.1 Eubacteriales bacterium
TACAGCTTCTCTGGCGATGACTGGGACAGAACTCAGCGTCAGCGTAAACTGATTGAAACAATCATGACTAACATCAAGGAAGAAGCGTCACTGACCGATATTATCGAGATTGTTAACGAGATTGGTCCGCTGATTACTACAAACTTAAAGAAGAGTGACATCACTTTCCTTGTTTCTAACTGTCTGACATATCTCGACTACGAGATGGTGGAGACAACAATGCCTACTCAACCTAACTGGGAATACGGCAGAACAGACGATATGCAGTCTGTTATCGTTATCAACGACTGGCAGCAGGTACGACTTGACCTTGCAACCTTTGTTTACGAAGAGCTTGTAAACAGCAACACAGGTGCAGTTAACAATAGCGTTCCTACTTCAGCTAACTGATGAATAAAAATAAACCGCTGTGGATAATCACAGCGGTTTTTTGCTTGTCGATTTTTGTTAG
>JAUMXP010000076.1 GCA_030529125.1 Eubacteriales bacterium
CCCTGTGCCAGACAGTGTTGAAAATATCAATAAGCAAATCGAGATAATTAATAATGATGCTGTGATTAGTGTATATCCGTATGCATCGATAACTGTCGGACAACGTGGTGAAGAACTATCTGATATGGATAGTTTAAAGAATTTTGCTATAGCATTCTCTGATGATGGACGTGGAGTTCAGTCTGATGAGATGATGTATAGAGCTATGCAGAAAGCTAAAGAACTAAACATGATGATCGTTGCTCATTGTGAAGTTAACGACTTGCTTAAGGGCGGATATATCCATGATGGACAGTATGCTAAGGACCACAACCACAGAGGTATATGTAGTGAAAGTGAGTTCGCTCAGATTGCACGAGATCTGGAACTTGCTGAAAAGATAGGCTGCAAATATCATGTGTGTCATATATCAACTAAAGAGAGCGTAAAACTTATCAGATCTGCTAAAGCTCGGGGCGTTGATGTGACCTGTGAAACAGGGCCTCATTACCTTGTTTTTGACGATAGTGATCTACAAGAAGACGGAAAGTTCAAGATGAACCCACCTCTTCGCTCAAAAGAAGATAAACTTGCTTTGATTGAGGGTATTGTTGATGGCACTATCGATATGATAGCCACTGACCATGCACCTCATTCTGCTGAAGAAAAGTCAAAAGGACTTGAAAAAAGCGCTTTTGGTATAGTCGGGCTTGAAACAGCTTTCCCTGTTATTTACACACACTTGATTAAGAATAACATTATCACTATTGAAAAAGCAGTAGAATTGCTTTCAAATAATCCTAGAAAGCGTTTTGATATTCAACGCAACTGTGATTTTACAGTGTGGGATTTGAATTATAAATCCAAAGTTAATGTTGATGAGTTCTTATCTATGGGTCGTTCAACCCCATTTGAAAGTATGGAGCTCTACGGAAAATGTATAGCAACCGTTCATAACGGAAAAATTGTATATAACGATAATTATTAATTCGAGATAGGAGAAAACGTATGGCTAAAAGAACAGATATTAAGAAAGTACTGATTATCGGCTCTGGTCCGATTGTTATCGGACAGGCTGCTGAGTTTGACTACGCAGGCACACAGGCTTGTTTAGCTCTCAAAGAAGAAGGTTACGAAGTAGTGCTTGTTAACTCAAACCCAGCAACAATTATGACAGATACAGTTATTGCTGACAAAGTTTACATGGAACCACTCACTTTAGAGTATGTAGCTAAGATTCTGAGATACGAAAGACCTGACGCTATTGTGCCTGGTATTGGTGGTCAGACTGGTCTTAACCTTGCTATGCAGCTTGAGAAGAAGGGTGTCTTAAAAGAATGTGGCGTTGAACTTCTCGGTACAAGCTCTGAGAGTATTGAGAGAGCTGAAGACCGTGATCTTTTCAAACAGCTTTGTGAATCAATCGGTGAGCCAGTAATCCCATCTGAAATCACATACAACATAGATGAGGCTAAAGCAGCAGCTTCTCGTATCGGATATCCTGTTGTTCTTCGCCCTGCTTTTACACTTGGTGGTACAGGCGGTGGCTTCGCTAATAACGAAAAAGAACTCGAAGACATCGGTTTGAACGCATTTAAGCTTTCTCCTGTTCATCAGGTTCTTATCGAAAAGAGTGTTAAAGGCTACAAAGAAATCGAGTTCGAAGTTATGCGTGACTCTGAAGACACAGCTATCACTATCTGTGGCATGGAGAATATTGACCCTGTTGGTGTACACACAGGCGACTCACTTGTTGTGGCTCCAATCCTCACACTTAACGACCATGATCTCAAGATGCTCAACGATAGTGCTATCAAGCTTATCAAAGAGCTTAAAATTGAGGGTGGCTGTAACGTTCAGTTTGCGCTCAACCCTAATTCAAGCGAATATTTCCTTATCGAAGTAAACCCACGAGTTTCACGTTCATCAGCTCTTGCTTCTAAAGCTTCAGGTTATCCGATTGCACGTGTTACCGCAAAAATTGCTATGGGTATGGCTTTAAGAGATATTGAAATCGCTAACACTAACGCTTCATTTGAGCCAAGACTTGATTATATCGTTGCTAAGCTTCCACGTTTTCCATTCGATAAATTCACTACAGCATCAAATATTCTCGATACACAGATGAAAGCTACTGGCGAGGTTATGGGTATCGGCTCTAACCTAGAAGAATGCCTGCTCAAATCTGTTCGTTCACTTGAAACAGGTGTTTGTCACTACTATATGGCTAAATTCGATAGTATGACTACCGAAGAACTCTATGAATACATTCAACAGTTCAAAGATGACAACATCTTTGCTGTTACAGAGCTTATCCGCAGAGACGAGCCACTTGAGAAGATTCACGATGTTACTAAGATTACTACTTACTTTCTTGAATCATTCAAGAACATCGTTGATATGGAGAGAAAGCTTACAGCTAACATCAATGATTTAGATGTATTACTCGAAGCTAAGAAGATGGGCTTCTGTGATAAATTTATCTCTACTCTTTGGAACACTGACGAGCTTAGCGTATATAAACTTCGTAAAGATAACAATATGTATCCAGTGTTCAGAATGGTAGATACATGTCATACTAACGCTTATATCCCATATTTCTATTCTTCATACACAGGCGAGAACTGCTCAAGACTAACTGATAAAAAGAAGATTGTAGTTTTAGGCGCTGGCCCTATCCGTATCGGTCAGGGTGTTGAGTTTGATTATTCTACTGTTCACGCTGTTTCTACTATCAAGCGCTCAGGATATGAAGCTATTATTATCAATAATAACCCTGAGACTGTTTCAACTGACTATACTACAGCCGATAAACTCTACTTTGAGCCACTTACTCCTGAAGATGTTATGAACATTATTGAGTTTGAAAAACCAGAGGGTGTTGTTGTTTCACTTGGCGGTCAGACTGCTATCAATCTTGCTGATCCACTGATGAAACGTGGAGTTAAGATTATTGGTACTGATTGTGAAGCGATTAACAGAGCAGAGGATAGAGGCTCGTTTGAGAAAATCCTTAAAGAACTCAATATCCCACAGCCACAGGGTGTAGCTGTTACTAAGATCGAAGATGGCGTAAAAGCTGCTAAAGAAATCGGTTATCCTGTACTTGTTCGTCCAAGCTTTGTTCTTGGTGGACGTGCTATGCAGATTGTTGCTAACGAAGAACAGCTAAGACTATACTTAAAAACAGCTGTTGAAATTGATGAAGATAAGCCAGTACTTGTTGATAAATACGTTCAGGGTAAAGAGGTAGAGGTCGACGCTATTTGTGACGGCAGAGACGTATTTGTTCCTGGTATTATGGAGCTTGTTGAGCGTACCGGTATCCACAGCGGTGACTCAATTAGCGTTTATCCTGCTTACAGCATTTCAGATAAGGTTAAAGGTACTATCCTCAGATACACTAAGATGCTCGGTTTAGGTATTGGTATCAAGGGCTTATATAATATTCAGTTTATTGTTGATAAGAATGAAGATGTATATATCATCGAGGTTAATCCACGTTCTTCACGTACTGTACCATTCCTTTCAAAAGCAACAGGTTACTCTCTTGCTGATATTGCTACTGAAGTTATTCTTGGCATGAGCTTAAAAGAACTTGGCATCTTCGAGCTCTATCCTGAAGAGAAGAAGAGATTCTACGTTAAAGTTCCAGTATTCTCATTCAATAAAATTAAAGGCTTAGATGCTTATCTTTCACCAGAAATGAAATCAACAGGTGAAGCTATCGGTTATGACGATAAACTTCACAGAGCTATGTGCAAGGCACTCATCGCAGGCGGTACAAACATCCAAAACTACGGTACTGTTCTTGTTACTTTAGCTGACGAGGATAAACTCGAAGCTCTTCCACTTATCAAGAGATTCTACAAGATGGGCTTTAATATCGAAGCTACTGCCGGTACTGCTGCATTCCTTAAAAACAACGGTATCCGCACTAAAGTCAGAGGAAAAATCAGCGAAGGCTCTGAAGAAATTTTAGAATCAATAAGAGCAGGTTATGTAAGTTGTGTGATTAACACTCGTTCAATCACAGCAAGTTCTCATAATGACGACGGTTCTGTTATTCGCAGATGCGCTGTAGAAAACGGTGTTGCTCTTTATACATCTTTAGATACAGTAAAACTTCTTCTTGACGTACTCGAGGAAATAACAATCAAAGTATCAACGATCGATTCTATTTAAGGTGTAAATATGAAACAAGGTATATTTAAAGTTGCAGAAAATTCTGCGCTCACTGATTCTGTGTTCAGAATGAAGCTTATAGGTGATGTTAGTGACATAACTGCACCAGGCCAGTTTATTAACATCAAACTTGATGGATTATATCTGCGTCGACCTATATCTGTTTTTTACTGCGATACTGAAAGCGTAACAATCATATATAAGGTTGTTGGTCGTGGCACAGAACAGATGTCACTGATTAATATTGGCGAAGAACTCGATGTTCTCACTGGTTTAGGTAATGGTTATGATACTTCTCTTTGTTCAGACCACGCCGTATTGTTAGGTGGCGGTGTTGGTGTACCACCACTTTACATGCTGGCTAAAAAGCTCAAAGATGAAGGTAAGACTATTTCTGTTATCTTAGGTTTCAATACTAAATCAGAGATTTTCTGTGAAGAAGATTTCAAAGCACTCACTGATGATGTCAAGGTTACTACTGTTGATGGTAGTTACGGTGTAAAAGGTTTTGTTACTGATGCGTTACCTGAAAGCTACGATCATTTCTTTACATGTGGACCTGAACCAATGTTGAAAGCTATATATAAAGCAACCAACACATCAGGACAGTTTAGTTTTGAAGAACGTATGGGTTGTGGTTTTGGCGCTTGCATGGGATGTTCATGTAAAACTATTACCGGTTATAAGCGTATCTGTAAAGATGGCCCTGTTATGTTAAAGGAGGAGATATTATGGGAAGATTAAATGTTACTTTGTGTGGCATTGAACTTGACAACCCGATTATCCCTGCCAGCGGTACATTCGGATATGGTTATGAATATGCCGATTTATATGATATTAATATCTTAGGTACATTTTCTTTCAAAGGAACTACTAAAGAACCTAGATTTGGTAACCCAACTCCTAGAATCGCTGAGTGCTACAGTGGTATGATCAACGCTGTAGGATTGCAGAACCCTGGTGTTGATAAGGTAGTTTTAGAGGAATTACCTAAACTCAAAAAATGTTTTGATAAAAAAGTAATGGCAAACGTCGGCGGCTTTTCTGTTGATGAGTATGTATACACAGCTAAGATGTTAGATAAAGAAGAACAGGTTGGTTGGATAGAAGTTAATATCAGCTGTCCTAATGTTCATGGTGGCGGTATCGCTTTTGGTACATCACCTGAAAACGCTGCGATTATCACAAAAGCTGTGAAAGAAGCCGTAACAAAACCGGTTATTGTTAAACTATCACCTAACGTAACTGATATTGTAGCAATAGCAAAAGCTGTTGAAGAAGCAGGAGCTGATGCTATCAGTCTTATCAATACTATGCTTGGTATGCGAATTGACCTGAAAACTAAAAAGCCTGTAATCGCTAACAAGATGGGTGGATTCTCAGGCCCAGCGATTTTCCCGGTTGCTTTGCGCATGGTATATCAGGTGTCACATGCAGTGAACATTCCTGTCATCGGTATGGGTGGTGTTTCATCTGCGGAGGATGTTATCGAAATGATGCTTGCAGGTGCTACAGCAGTACAGATCGGTGCGGCAAATCTTGTTGATCCTTATGTTTGCAAAGATATAATTGAGAAATTACCTCAGGTAATGGACAAATATAATATAGATAATTTAAATGACATTATAGGAGGAGTTAAGTAATGGGTAGAGACGTAATTGTAGCATGTGACTTTTCAAGTGCTGAGGCAGTGTTTAGCTTTCTTGACAAATTCACAGAAAGAAAACCTTTCGTAAAAATCGGTATGGAGCTTTTCTATGCTGAGGGTCCACAGATTGTTAAGGAGATCAAAAAGCGTGGTCACAAGATTTTCTTAGACTTAAAGCTTCATGATATTCCTAACACTGTTAAGAAGTCTATGGCTGTTCTTTCTAATCTTGATGTTGACATGACTAACCTTCATGCAGGTGGTACATGTCGTATGATGGAGGGTGCACTCGAGGGTCTTACAAGACCTGATGGCACAAGACCACTTCTTATCGCTGTTACACAGCTTACTTCTACTGATCAGCAGAGCATGGAAGAAGACCTTCTCATCAAAGAGCCTATCGATAAGGTTGTTATGCACTATGCCGCTAACGCTAAGAAAGCAGGTCTCGATGGTGTAGTATGTTCACCACTCGAAGCTCAGAAAGTTCATGACACATGTGGTGAAAAGTTCTTAACAGTTACTCCTGGTGTTCGTTTTGCTGACGGTGACATCGGTGACCAGAAGCGTGTTATGACTCCTGCACAGGCTAAGGAAATCGGTTCAGACTATATTGTTGTTGGCCGTCCTATTACTGCAGCAGATGATCCTGTTGCTGCATATAACAGATGTGTAGCTGAATTTGTTGATTAATTAAAAGGAGATATAGATATGCAGAAATTGATTGCTAAAGATTTATTGAAGATCAAAGCCGTATTTTTCAGACCAGAAGAGCCTTTTACATGGGCATCTGGTATCAAGAGCCCTGTTTACTGTGATAACCGTTTAACACTCTCTGCACCAGAAGTCAGAAATGATGTAGAGAACGGTCTTGCTCAGCTTATTAAAGAAAACTACCCTGAAGCTGAGGTGCTTATGGGTACTTCCACAGCTGGTATTGCTCATGCAGCTATCACTGCTCATCTGCTCGATATGCCTATGGGTTATGTTCGTTCAGGTGCTAAAGACCACGGCAGACAGAACCAGATCGAAGGCAAGCTTGAAAAGGGTCAGAAGGTTGTAGTTGTTGAAGATTTAATTTCAACTGGCGGTTCAGTTATCGAAGTTGTAAATGTACTCAGAGAAGCTGGTGCTGAAGTTTTAGGTATTGTAAGTATCTTTACTTATGGTATGCAGAAAGGTTTAGACAGACTTGCTGCTGCAGAAGTTAAGAACATTTCTCTCACAAACTTCGACGTTATTGCTGAAGTTGCTGCTGAAGAAGGATATATCAAGAACGAAGATATTGTAAAACTCATTTCTTTCAGAAATAACCCATCAGACGAAAGTTGGATTAACGCGGGGGAATAATATGAGAAGTCTAATTGATATTATAGACCTTACTCCACAAGAAATTGAAGAGATGATCGCTACTGCTTGCGATATTATTGATAATCCTATAAAATATGCTGAATGCTGTAAAGGTAAGAAGTTAGCAACATTATTCTTTGAGCCATCAACACGTACCAGACTTAGCTTTGAAGCTGCTATGTATGAACTTGGCGGTAACGTTATAGGATTTTCAGAAGCTAACAGCTCTTCTGCAGCTAAAGGCGAAAGTGTTGCTGACACAGCTAAAACTATCAGCTGTTATGCAGATATTATCGCTATGCGCCATCCTAAAGAAGGTGCACCGTTTGTTGCTTCTAAAAATGCAACTATCCCTGTTATCAACGCAGGTGATGGTGGCCATAACCACCCAACTCAGACATTAGCAGATCTGCTCACTATTTATCGCGAAAAAGGCGGTTTTGATAATCTGACTATCGGTTTCTGTGGTGATTTGAAGTTCGGTAGAACCGTTCATTCTTTAATCAACGCTATGGCTAGATATAAAGGAATCAAAGTTGTACTTATTTCTCCAGAAGAATTAAAAGTTCCAAGTTATGTTAAGAAGAATGTTTTATCTGCTAATAACATTCCTTATATTCAGACAACAAATCTTGAAGAAGTTATGCCGCAGCTTGACGTGCTATATATGACTCGAGTACAAAGAGAGCGTTTCTTCAACGAAGAGGATTACTTAAGACTTAAAGATAGCTATATTCTTGATTTACCTAAGCTTAAGAATGCTAAAGAAGATCTTTGCATTATGC
>JAUMXP010000002.1 GCA_030529125.1 Eubacteriales bacterium
GCTATATATAAATGTATATATATCAGATTAATTACTTAACCATCCACAGTTCCTTAGCATACTGAAGGATTGTTCTGTCAGAGCTAAACTGTGAGCAGTGAGCAATGTTCTCAAGACACTTTGTGCCAAAGAGATTCTTGTCCTTGTAGTCACGGTTAACCTGAAGTTTAGCCTCGACGTACATTGGGAGATCGTAGAACAGGAAGTAGTGGTCAGCGATGTGCCAATGTGTACCATTTACAAGGCCGTTGTGAAGTTCAGCAAAGCTGCCCTCACCCTGAGCACCGTCGTCGTCGAATGTGCCGTCAACAAGAGTATCAACAACTCTCTTGAGCATTGGGTTAGTCATGTAGATAGCCTTTGGATCGTAACCGCACTTCTTGAGGTTCTCGATGTCCTCAACTCTGCCGCCGAAGATGTATTCGTTCTCTTCGCCTGCAGCCTGTGTAATCTCAACGTTAGCGCCATCGTAAGTACCGAGTGTTACAGCACCGTTGAACATGAACTTCATGTTACCTGTACCAGAAGCCTCTGTACCAGCTGTTGAAATCTGCTCAGAAACATCAGCAGCAACAACGATCTTCTCAGCGTATGAAACGTTATAGTTAGAAACGAAGATAACCTGGAGCTTGTCCTTTGTATCTGGGTCGTTGTTAACTAAATCAGCGATTTCGTTGATATATTTAATGATAGCCTTAGCTCTTCTATAACCAGGAGCAGCCTTAGCACCGAAGATGAAGCAAGTTGGCTCAAAATCAGGTAACTTGCCGTCTTTGATCATGAAGTAGATCCACATGATAGAGAAAGCGTTTAAAAGCTGACGCTTGTACTCGTGGAGACGCTTAACCTGTACGTCGAAGATAAACTTAGGATTGATTTCCTTATTTTCCATCTTCTTAACGTAAGCTGCGAGCTGCTTCTTCTTAGTAGCTTTGATCTTGTTGAATGCCTTAATAGCGTCCTTATCGATACACTGTGCGAGCTTGTCAACCTTAGCCATATCTCTCTGCCAACCATCGCCAACGCGCTCTGAGATGAAAGAAGAGAGCTCAGGGTTGCAAAGACCAAGCCATCTACGCTGTGTGATACCGTTTGTCTTATTCTGGAAACGCTCAGGGTAAATCTTGTACCAATCGTTTAATACGTCGTTCTTCAGAATCTCTGTATGGATCCAAGCAACACCGTTAACGTAGCTTGAGCCATAGATTGCAAGTCTAGCCATGTGAACTCTATCGTCAGAGAGGATGCACATTCTGTGGATAGTACCATCATCCATACCTCTGCCCTTGAAATCATTCCAAAGACGCTCGTTGATGAGCTCGATGATGTGGTAAACCTCAGGAATAACATTCTTCATGAGGTAGATATCCCACTTCTCTAAAGCTTCAGCCATAACTGTGTGGTTAGTGTAAGCAAAAGTCTTCTGAGCGATCTGGAAAGCTTCCTCAAAGTTGATGCCCTCTAAACCTAAGAGTCTGATAAGCTCAGGGATACAGCATACAGGGTGTGTATCGTTGAGCTGGATAGCAGCATGCTCACTAAAGTGTGAGAAATCGTTGCCGTATTTAGCCTTGTATCTCTTGATGATATCCTGAAGTGAAGCAGAACAGAAGAAGTACTGCTGCTTGAGTCTTAATACTTTACCTTCGTAAGTATTATCGTTTGGATAAAGAACCTTAGAGATATTCTCAGCATCGTTCTTTGATTTAACAGACTGATCGTACTGACCGTTGTTGAAAGAAATGAAGTCGAATTCTTCAACAGGCTCTGCCTGCCACAGTCTTAATGTGTTGATGTTCTTTGTGCCATAGCCGATAACAGCCATATCATAAGGTACAGCAACAACCTGTGTGTCAGCAAATTTAACTGTAACAGCCTCGTCAAGACGTCTTACTGACCATGGATCTTCAAACTTCTGCCAGTGGTCAGCTACCTCAACCTGATAGCCGTCTTCGATGAGCTGTTTGAACAGACCATACTTGTAGCGGATACCGTAGCCGTCGAGTGGAACTTCCTGTGTAGCAGCTGAATCAAGGAAACATGCTGCAAGACGACCGAGACCACCGTTACCAAGAGCCATATCGTCAACGTCTTCAAATACGTTGATGTCCATGCCCTTGCTCTTGAGCAGATCCTTAACCTCATCTAAAATACCGAGGCAGTAGAGGTTGTTGTATACCATTCTACCCATGAGGAATTCTGCAGAGAAATAGTATGCTCTTCTGTTGTTAGCGTGTTTTTTCTGAGATTTCTGCCAGTTGTCTGTAATCTCAGCCATAATAGCCTTACCAAGTACATAGTGAAGCTGTTCTAAAGTTAATTCCTTTGGTTTTTTACAGTATTCACTCTTCGCAATAGTGGTAAGCTGTTCCATAGTTATACCCATTTTAGTTCTCCTCCATTCTAGAGTATCTTTGTACTAATTCGTTAAGTTTATTTGCAAGATCTTTAGTTAGCATTGAAGCGTCAACTCTCCATGTCCAGTTGCCACCGAGTGTTGATGGAATGTTGATTCTAGCCTCTGAACCTAAGCCCAGAATGTCCTGCATCTGAACGATACAGAATTTAGCAACACTTGCATAGCAAGTCTCAATCAATTTCCAGCAGAAGTCATCTGAATCGGAAATGTTGCAGTACTGCTTAGCAAAGTCGATTTCTTCCTGTGGAGCTGTCTGGAGCCAGCCGTTGACTGTGTCGTTGTCGTGTGTACCTGTATATACAACACAGTTTTCTGTATATCTATGTGGTAAGAAGTCATTGTCCCAGCCATCGCCAAAACCAAACTGGAGTACCTTCATACCAGGATAACCTGAATCTTTTAAGAGCTGCTTAACGCTGTCGAAAAGCTCGCCAAGGTCTTCAGCAACAATCGGAATATCGCCTAAAGCTTCTCTGAGTTTATTGAAGAAGTCGATTCCAGGACCGATTTTCCACTCGCCGTTGATAGCATTCTCAGCAGGATATGGAATAGCATAATATGTGTCAAAAGCTCTGAAGTGGTCGATTCTTGTGATGTCGAAAAGCTGTGATGCAGCTGCAACACGCTTAACCCACCATTCATAGCCTGTGCTCTTTAAGTATTCCCAGTCATACAGAGGGTTACCCCACAACTGACCTGTCTCTGAGAAATAATCCGGAGGACAACCTGCAACACATACAGGCTCGCGGTTTTCATCTAACCAGAAAACCTCAGGGTTAGCCCATGTGTCAGCGCTATCCATAGCAACATAGATAGGCATATCGCCTAAAATCTCGATGCCGAGTGAGTTTACATATGCTCTGAAATCAGCCCACTGGGTATAGAATTCAAACTGAACCCATTTCCAGAAGTCGATTTCGCTTTTATATTTACGCTCGTACTTTTTGATAGCTGCTTCTTTTCTAAGCTTGATGTCTTCGTCAGGCCACTGAGTCCAAGCCTGCATATCGAAGCCCTTCTTTACAGCCATGTAAAGAGCGTAATCCTTGATCCATGAAGCGTTCTTACGTTTGAATGAGTTAAACGCTTTCTGTTCTTCGTTGTTCTTGAAGTTCTCGTACGCAATTTGAAGAACCTCAAAACGGCTGTTGTAGATTTTCTCGTAATCAATGTAGCCGTCATCACAGCCCCAATCGTATTTTGACAGCTGGGACTTTTTCAAAAGCTTCTTTGATACTAAAGTATCAAGATCGATCATGTAAGGGTTTCCTGCGTAGGTAGAGAAAGACTGGTAAGGTGAATCACCATAACTTGTAGGACCTACAGGGAGAATCTGCCACACTTTCTGACCTGAAGCTTTTAAGAAATCTGCAAATTTTCTTGCTTCCTTACCTATAGTGCCTATACCGTAAGGCGAACTAAGGGAAGTAATCGGCATGAGTATTCCGGCAACTCTGGCCATAAAATCAACTCCTGTCATTAATATTTATCAACAAAAATGTGTAATGTAAAATGATGTTATACCCCATAGTAAAACATACAGGATTATAATACCATATAAAGGTTTAAAAGACAAGCTTTTTTACTATATTTCATCAATTTCGTGAAGAGCATAAAAAAGTGCACATGCACTTGCAAGCTCTCTTATTCTGTCACGCTGGGGTTGTAGTCCCTGAGCAAGGGTGACTTTGTGCGAGAGAAGTTTGTCTTTAGTGCTTATTCCGATATACACAAGTCCTACTGGCTTGTACTGTGAACCGCCCATCGGTCCTGCTATTCCGGTAGTGGATATGCCGATGTCAGCACCGCTTAGAATTCTCACTCCGCGTGCCATCTCCATAGCTGTTTTGTCAGATACAGCACCGTAGGTTGAGAGCGTCTCTTCTTTTACATTGAGAAGCTTCATTTTTATCTGATTTGCATAGGTGCATACGCCACAGTCAAAGACTGACGATGACCCACTAATATCTGTAATCAGCTTTGAGATCATTCCGCCTGTACAGCTCTCTGCAGTAGCAATCTTCAACGATTTTTTATTCAGTGCATCTACTACCATAGTACTTAGCTTGTCTATATCAATATTCTCTTTTTCTAAAAGATCCAGAAATTCCTGTGCTTTCATATCTTATCTCCTGTTCTTTGACATAAATTTACATTTATACTAACATCAAACGCAAAATATTGCAATTATCAACGACATCTGTTATTATTTTTTTAACATTTGCAATAGGAGAAAACTTATGGCATGGTTTTTTACACCCGTAATATCGGGCGATAAATTTGAGATAACAGGTGAAGACGCACGCCACATCTCAAAATCACTGAGGATGAAAATCGGCGAGGCGCTCACCCTGTGCACCACTGACGGCAAACGTCACGAATGCGAGATAGAGAGTTTCACTGTCGACAGCGTTATTGTCAACGTGCTCTCTTCTACCGTTTGTGAACAGGAACCAAGCGTGAAAATCACCTTGTTTATGGCACTGACTAAAGGCGATAAAATGGACGATATTGTTCAGAAATCCGTAGAACTCGGTGTCTATGAAATTGTGCCTGTGCTGACATCAAGATGCATCTCTCGTCCTGATGAAAAACAGATGAAAAAGAAAGTAGCACGATGGCAAAAAATTGCCGATAATGCGGCTTCACAGTCACGACGCGGTATCATACCTAATGTACGCGATATGCTCACGCTCAAAGAAGCATCAGCACTGTGTAAAAACTTCGACAAAGCAATAGTTTTTTATGAATGCGGCGGCGAAAAGCTACGCGATATAATAAACGAAAACGCTAAGACTATCGCTATGTTTGTAGGTTCTGAGGGTGGTTTTGAAGAAAGTGAAATCGAACTTCTTAAAGAAAACTCGGTTATCCCTACCACCTTAGGCGCTCGTATACTGCGCGCACAGACTGCCCCTATTGCAGGTATCACAGCTATAATGTATCAGACTAAGAATTTGGAGTAAAATTATGATTGGAATTATTTGTGCTCTTTCAATTGAAGTTGAAGGAATCGCCCAATTGCTTGAAAACAAAAAGGAAGAAACTTTCGCAAAGATGAAGTATATCAGTGGCACCATAAACGGCAAGGATGTAGTCATGACTGAATGCGGTATCGGCAAGGTCAATGCCGCTATGAGTACACAGATTATGATTGATAAATACAGCCCTGGAGTCATAGTAAACTCTGGTATCGCAGGCTCTATCTCAAGAGAGCTTAAAATTGGCGACATAGTCATTTCCAAAGACTGTGTTCAGCACGACTTTGACGGCACACAGATGGGTGACCCTAAGGGACTTATCCAGTACAACGACGAAACAAGAATCGATATTCCTATAAGCGAGGAGATTGCACAGAAGCTATTTGAAGCGTGCAAGGATTTAGAAAACACCAACGTCTTGCTTGGACGAATCGCAACAGGCGATATCTTCGTAGCAGAAAAAGCTATGCGTAGTGCTATAGCACAGGAATTCTCAGCACTTGCGTGCGAAATGGAGGGCGGCTCTGTCGCTCAGGTTTGTTATCGAAACGATGTTCCGTGTGCAATTTTGCGTTGTATCTCTGACGACTTCGACGAAAACCAGTTCATGGACTTTATGCAGTTCCGTATTGTTGCGGCTGATAAATCAATTACGGCTATCAAGAATTTTCTGCAGCTTGTCTGATTTTTCAATCGGTACGAATGACAGCCTCACCACACTACCCTGTACATGAAAATATATTGTGCACAGCTTAAACCACCGATGCACAAAATTCTCGTGAATTGTGATGGTGCTTATCTTGTCAATATATATCAGGTGTCTTCTTTTAAAGAGGGCACCTTTTTTTATTATTATCACTCCGTCTGCAATAAAGTACTGATAGTGCCTGAAAAACAGCACGATGTACACATACGAGCCTACTACCGCGGTTATTAAAAGTGCAACTAAAATTACGATGAAATCGTCACGCCCTAGCCCAAAAAACGCAAACGACCCTTGCGCTACTGTGACCGCAGTCGCGTATATTCCCATCGCGGCTTTTGCTTTTTGTGGGAGTTCTTCCATAATATCACCGTAAATATTATGCACAAAAAAAGCGCCTCCTAATTAGGAAGCGCAATTTTTATATCTTATTTTACTTTGAGTGTGTCTTCGATAGTGTTAACAGCATTCTCAAAATAGTCGCCTACAAAAAGTTCGATAGAACCAGTATCAACGCACTTTGCAAGAGAATCGTCCATAGGAACCTTTGCGAGCACCTGTGTAGAGAACTGTTCTGCTATCTCGTCAATGTGGCTATCGCCGAAAATCTTGTGCTGAGTATTACACTGTTTGCACAAGAAGTAGCTCATATTCTCTACTACACCAAGTACAGGAATATTCATCATATCAGCCATCTTCATAGCCTTTGAAACTATCATAGACACAAGCTCCTGCGGAGATGTAACCACAATAATTCCGTCAAGCGGAAGGGACTGGAATACAGTCAGCGGTACGTCACCTGTTCCCGGAGGCATATCAACAAACATATAGTCAACATCTTTCCAGATAACATCGCTCCAGAACTGCTTAACTGTGCCCGCAATAACAGGGCCACGCCATACTACTGGGTCAGTGTCATTTTCTAAAAGCAGGTTAACTGACATAATGTCGATACCAGTTTTTGTAGTCTGTGGCAGGATGCCGAATTCGTTACCTCTTGCCTTTTCTTTCACACCGAAGGCTTTAGGAATAGACGGACCTGTGATGTCAGCATCAAGCACTGCGGTCTTATATCCTCTGCGGTTGAGCTCAACAGCTAAAGCTGATGTAACTAAACTCTTACCTACACCGCCTTTGCCCGATACAATACCGATAACCTTCTTAACTGAGCTCATAGGATTGAGCTTTTCGATTAAATCCTGTGGTTCTGTACGAGAAGCGCAGTTTTCTGAGCAGCTCGAACAATCATGTGTACATCCCATTTAAATTACCTCTTTCCAAAACACAGGGCGAACCTCAGTCCGCCCTAATTTTACTTATGTGATTAATATTAAAAATTATTCTTCGGTATCCTTTTCTTCTGCACCATCAAGTGCCTCAAGCTCAGCTACGTCTTCTTCAGTAACGTCTTCTACTTCAACTTCTGCTTCTTCATCTTCTGTCTGAGCAAGCTCCTGTGCAAGACCACCCTCAACGACTTCGTCTACCTCTTCTACTTCTTCGATAAGCTCAAAGCCTGAGAGGAATGTATATGGAACACCATAACCAAAAGCAACACCTGCAAGCATAATTACTTCGCTATGCTTAGCAATTTCTTCGTGCAGTGGGAAAGCCTCAGCCAATGATGCAACAATAACAAACAGAGTAGGAACAACAAGTACACAAAGTACAATTGGTGAGAAACGCTTAACCGGTTTGCCCTCGCCAACTCTGGTTGCATAAAAAACGATAAGACCAAAAAGTATTGCTACAGCTATGTTGATAACACTTGCGAGAGTGTGATTAGCCATAGTGCTTGTGAGTTCCATAAAGAAGTATGCACAAATAATAAAACCTAATACTAAAAATGCAGAAAAGAACAGATTGAGCTTTTCTCTAGATGACTTTTTCATAAATAAATCCTCCAATAAATAAGTTTAGGACAAAAAATCCTCAATTTATGTTCAGTTGCGTATTTTCGCAACAACACAATACCATCCGTTGTCAAATATCTTGTCAACAATTACGAAATCATCCTTGAGCGCTTCTTCAACGTCAGGAAGTCTTGAGTCTATAATACCGCTCATGATATATATGGTGTCTTCGTTCATAAACTCCTTGACACCTTTTGACAAAAATATTATAGCATCTGCAACAATATTTGCAACAATAATATCATATTTTCCCTCAACCTTTTGAGTTAAGTCGCCACAGACAACTTCGAATTTATCAGATACGTTATTAGTTTTAGCATTTTCTGTTGCAGTGCGTACAGCAAGCGGATCAATATCAACACCAAAAGCGCGCTTAGCGCCAAACAACAGTGCAGCTATGCCCAAAATACCACTACCGCAACCAACATCCAGTACGCTTGAGTTTTCTTTTACATATTTCTCAAGTGTCTCTAAGCACAGACGGGTTGTTTCGTGCTTGCCTGTACCAAACGCAAGACCCGGATCAATATCCAGTACAACTCTGTTGTCTGCGTTATCATGCTCACACCACGATGGGCAGATGAGTAATTTTTCGCCTACTTTAGTCGGTTTAAAATACTTTCTCCAGTTGTTGAGCCAATCGTCCTCTTCACATTTCTGCTGTTCAATAGTATGCTCTATATTCTCAGCATCATAACGCTCAGACAAAAATGCCACAGCCTCCTGTGGGCTTTCTTCAGGGTCGATGTATATGTGAATTTTAGCGATGTTTCTGTCTTTACTGAGCAGGTCCTCGTCTATCAGGTCAACGTGCGCAATCTCCTCTACACCCTGCTCTAAATCTGTGTAGTCTTCTATATATATACCGTATGGTACGGTCATATTTGCAATATCTCCCGCAAGGTCAATATCCTTTGGGCTTACATTTATAGTGATTTGTGTCCACTCCATAAGCGACATCCTTTCATAAATCGTACATTACATATAATATACCATTTCAGATTACATTTCAATGGATAAATCAAAATGAGTTGAAAATATCTTATTGGTGCTCATTTAATCTTTTTCGTATATTTTTTAATGTTTTACGTTAAAAAAGTATTGACAAACATAAAAAGCTGTGTTATAGTATCATCATCGTAACGCGTTAGGACACCAAAACAAAATACAATAGACCGCACAGATGCGGTTAAACTATGGAGGTAAAACAAAATGAAAAAAGGATTAAACAAAACACTCTCACTTATAACTAAAGTAATAGAAATCGTATCATGGGTAGGTGCCGCAGCAGGCTTAGTAAGCTTTGTCGGCTCACTTGTAGACAAGTCATTTATCAAGGAACTATTCCTGACAGAAAGCACCGAGTTACCTGGTATCTGCTTCAGCGTTGATGCACTCACAGAAACTGGCGACATCAACTACTTTGCTGTGTCAATGTTCTTCATCGGATTAGCTCTGACTTTCGTTTTGATGGCAATGATATTCCGCAATATCAACATCATTTTACGCACAATGCTCGGCAAGTACAAGCACGCAAAGGGTACTTCTCCTTTCCAGAAAGACGTTGTAAGACAAATCCGTGAAATCGGTATTTTCTCAATTGCTATGCCTGTACTTGGTCTTATTATCACTACAATTATAAACATAGTTTCAAAAATCAACTCAACACCTGTTGAAGCATCTGTTAGCTTCGGTGGCATCATAATCGGTCTTGTCTGCCTGTGCCTGACACAAATTTTCTCATACGGTGCACAGCTTGAAGAAGAAGTCGACGGACTTTTATAATCGGAGGAAAACATGGGACAGATTATTTTAAGACTGGACAGAGTAATGGTTGAGCGCAAGATGTCGCTAAATGAACTTGCAGAAAAAGTTGGCATCTCAAACGTCAACCTATCAAAAATTAAAAATAACAAAGTAACCGCTATCCGTTTTCAGACACTCGCAGCAATCTGCGAAGCACTACAGTGTGAAGCCGGAGATATACTAGAATACAGTAGCGAAGAGTAAAATAAAAACAGCGACAGAGTAAAATCTCTGTCGCTGTTTGTTTTTAGAATAAATCACGCAATTTCTGTTTGAATGATTTGCGTTTTGAGTAGTTCTTGTCAGTAGTAGACTTGTCAAATTCATGTATGAGGTCCTTCTGCTTAGAAGAAAGATTCTTTGGCACTTCGATAACAATCTTAACGTACTGGTCACCCTTTGATCTGGAGTGCAGGTGCTGAACTCCCTTACCTTTGAGTTTAAATATATCATTAGGCTGTGTTCCCTCGTGAATTGTGTAGCTCACTTTACCGTACAGAGTAGGAACAATAACCTCACCGCCAAGCGCTGCCTGAGCAAAAGTGATAGGTAACTCACACCAGATGTCATCGCCTCTGCGCTCGAAAACAGGGTGAGGGCGAACACCGACATATACATGCAGGTCACCCGCAGGACCACCGTTAGTGCCTGCATTACCGTGTCCTGATACGTTGAGTACCTGTTCATCTGATATACCGGCAGGAATGTTGATTTCAACAGAACGTTTCTTTCTGGTTTTTCCGGCACCATTACATGCACGACATGGCTCGTCAATAATCTTACCCTTGCCTTTACAGCTGTCACAAACACGTGAAGTCTGGACAACACCAAACGGAGTACGTTGATTCACAGTAACCTGACCACGACCACCACAAGCTGTACAAGTCTTAGGAGTAGTACCTTTCTTTGCGCCTGTACCTGAGCACTCAGAGCAGTTTGTAACTGCCTGGTATTCCACTGTCTTCTTACAGCCCATAGCCGCTTCTTCAAACGAGATGTAGATGTTTGCTTCAACATCGCCACCGCGTCGTGGAGCATTAGGGTTAGCTGAGCGACGACCGCCAAAACCACCGAAACCACCGAATACAGAGCTGAAAATATCAGAAAAATCGATATCCTGTGAGAACGGTGAGCCATAAGATCCTGCGCCTGCACCATAGTTAGGGTCTACGCCTGCATGGCCGAACTGGTCATATCTCTGCTTTTTGTCTTTATTAGACAACACCTCGTAAGCTTCGTTAACTTCCTTAAACTTAGCTTCGCATTCAGCATCTCCCGGATGTAAGTCAGGGTGGTACTTTTTAGCCGACTGTCGATATGCTTTTTTTATTTCATCGTCAGAAGCGCCTTTTTGAACGCCTAAGACCTCGTAATAATCTCTCTTATCTGCCAAGAGTGTTCACCTGCTTTATAAAACAAAACTGTGTACTATTAAACACGATAAAGTGACTCAAGTCAAGGACCTGAGTCACCATCATTTATTTTTCAGTAAAATTACTCTACATCTGTGTAGTCAGCGTCGTAAACGTTAGGGTCTGCGTTTGGAGCAGCGCCCTGTGTAGGGTCAACAGCGTTAGGGTCTACACCCTGCGCCTGCTGAGCAGCAGCTGCTGCCTGATACAGTTTAGCGCCGATTTCCTGTAAAGACTTCATAAGGTCATCTTTAGCTGTTTTAATCAGCTCAATGTCACCATTTGCAATAGCATCCTTAGTAGCCTGAACCTTTGTATTGATTGTGTTCTTATCAGCTTCTTCGAGTTTGTCGCCGTTGTCAGTAACAAGCTTCTCAGCCTGATATGCAACCTGCTCAGCCTCGTTCTTTACGTCAACTTCTTCTCTGCGCTTTTTATCTTCAGCCGCAAACTGTTCAGCTTCCTTAACAGCCTTGTCGATATCATCCTTGCTCATGTTTGATGATGAGTGGATAGTGATCTTCTGTTCTGCGCCTGTGCCTAAGTCTTTAGCAGAAACGTTAACGATACCGTTAGCGTCAATATCAAATGTAACTTCGATCTGTGGAACACCACGTGGTGCCATAGCGATACCTGTAAGTGCAAACAGACCGAGCTGTTTATTGTCACGTGCAAATTCACGTTCACCCTGAAGAACGTTTACTTCTACCTGTGTCTGGTTGTCAGCAGCAGTAGAGAAAATCTGGCTCTTCTTTGTAGGGATGGTTGTGTTTCTGTCGATGATCTTAGTCATGATACCACCCATTGTCTCAACACCAAGTGAGAGTGGTGTAACGTCTAAGAGTAAGAGACCATCAACTTCACCGCCTAATACACCAGCCTGAATGCATGCGCCGATAGCAACACATTCGTCAGGGTTGATACCCTTGAATGGCTCTTTGCCGATAAGTGCTTTAACTGCTTCCTGAACAGCAGGAATACGGGAAGAACCACCAACCATTAATACCTTGTCAATCTCAGAAATCTGAAGACCTGAGTCAGAGAGAGCTGTTCTAACTGGACCCATTGTCTTCTCTACGAGGTCAGCTGTAAGCTCGTTAAACTTAGCACGTGTGAGTGTGAGGTCTAAGTGCTTAGGACCTGTAGCATCAGCTGTGATAAATGGAAGGTTGATGTTAGATGTTGTAACACCTGAGAGCTCAATCTTTGATTTCTCAGCAGCTTCCTTTAGTCTCTGCATAGCCATCTTATCTGATTTGAGGTCTACGCCTGTTTCAGCCTTGAATTCAGCAACCATCCAGTCGATAATTCTCTGGTCGAAGTCATCGCCGCCGAGGCGGTTGTTACCTGCAGTAGCTAAAACTTCCTGGACACCATCACCGATTTCGATGATAGATACGTCGAATGTACCGCCACCTAAGTCGTAAACCATCACCTTCTGGTCGTTTTCTTTATCCATACCGTATGAAAGAGCAGCTGCTGTAGGCTCGTTGATGATACGCTTAACCTCTAAGCCCGCGATTTTACCTGCGTCTTTAGTAGCCTGACGCTGTGCATCTGTGAAGTATGCAGGAACAGTGATAACAGCAGAGTTTACAGGTTCACCCAGGTATGCTTCAGCATCAGCCTTTAATTTCTGGAGAATCATTGCTGAAATCTCCTGTGGTGTATAAGCTTTATCATCGATTGTTGCTTTGTAAGCTGTACCCATTTCTCTTTTGATTGAAGAGATAGTTCTGTCAGGGTTTGTGATAGCCTGACGCTTAGCTACCTGACCTACGAGTCTTTCGCCTGTTTTTGAGAATGCTACTACAGATGGTGTAGTTCTAGCACCTTCAGCGTTAGCGATAACTACAGGCTCGCCACCTTCGATTACTGCTACGCATGAGTTAGTAGTACCTAAGTCAATACCAATTGTTTTTGCCATGATAAATTCCTCCAAATGTATGTTTTGATTATTTTATACTAAATTTATTATCAGTCACAGTTAGCAACGACAACCATTGCGTGACGGATTATCTTATCGTCTAATTTATATCCTATCTGATAAACCTGAGCTATTGTATTTTCGCCCAGATTCTCATCCTCTATCTTAGAGATAGCGTTGTGAAGATTAGGATCGAATTCATCGCCCACTGCACCAAACGCTGTTACATTCATTTTATCAAAACTAGCCTTAAGACCCTTAGCGATAAGCTCGATACCTTTAGTAAATTCTTCCGGTACTTCCTTATCAGCCATAGTGCTCAGTGCCATTGTTACTGAGTCTGCAATCGGGAGCATCTGTTCGACTGCTTTAGCAGTAGCATCAGCATAGATAGCAACCTTCTCGCTTTGGGTACGCTTTCTGTAATTGTCGTACTCAGCGTATAGGCGCATATACTTATCTTTTTGTGCGTTGAGCTCCTCAGTCAGTTTTTCTTCTGCTGAAAGCTCTTTTTCTTCAACTTCGGCAGTTTCTACAGTAGTTTCTTCTACTGTTTCGTTTACAGCCTCGTTTGTGTTCTTTTCTTTCTTGCTCATATTTATCTCCTATACTTCGAGCAGCTCGCCTATTAAATCAGACGCGCATTTGCTCGCATATTCAAGCTGTGGAATAAGTGTTTTGTAGTCAGCTCTGCTTGGTCCTATCAACGCAACTGCACCAGCTGCAACCGATGCTATCTCGTAGCATGTTACAATAGCACAACTGTCAGAAAGCTCGAAAAATCCGCTTTCTTTGCCCAGATACACCTTTGTGCCCATGACATTTTCATCTAGTAGTGAGCTTAATCGCTCATTGTCTGATAAAAACTTGAGCACGTTTCTGGCACTTAATAAATCGTAGCTGTCTAAAAACAGCAGGTTAGTCGCACCGCATACTGTGAGCGATGTCTGCATCGCTTGTTTAGCAGCGTCTAAGATAGCAATCAGCACATCTGTCATAAACAATGATAACTCACCAAAATGAGTGGCTGTTGTCTGCAGATACGCACGATTAATCTCTCTAAGCGGCAATCCCACAAAGCTGTCATTGATAACCTTATCAAACATTGCAATGAGTTCCGGGGTCAGTACGAAGTCGCACCTGAAAAGTCGGCTCTTGACCATACCATTTGAGGTAATAAGCACCACCATTCCGGTGTGTCTGCCTGTTACTACAAAGCGTATTTTATGCACTCGTGCGTTTGTTCCGTTTGGTGTTGTGGTTACTGCAGCCATGCCGGAAAGCTGTGCGAGTACCTGAGCGGTTTTCTCAAGAATCTTTTCAGGAGCATCTGCTGACGATAATATCGCTCTGTCGATGTGTGACTTAACTTTTTCGCTTAGCTCCTGTGGTTGCATCAGATTATCAATATAATATCTGTAACCCATGTGAGATGGTATGCGTCCTGCTGACGTATGAGGCTGGATAAGATAGCCTTTGTGTACTAAGTCTGCCAAGTCATTACGTATGGTAGCAGAGGAAACATTCATACCTGTTTCAGTGAGTAATGCCTTAGAGCCGATAGGCTCACCGCTTGAGATATAGCACTCAACAACAGCGCTGAGAATCTTCTGTTTACGCTCGCCCAGTACCACATCACTCACCTCACTTTTGATTTTAGCACTCTAGCCACCTGAGTGCTAACTCTATACTATAATGTAGCAGATAGCTAAGCAAAAGTCAACCTAAAATTTGGTAAACAATTTGTGAACTAAAGCGCAACAATACATATAATTTGCACAAAAATGCGATTAAATCGAGGTTTTTAGGCTATTTTCTGATTTATTGCCGCCCGTATTTCAGCGTACTGACCAATTGACACCGCTTGTTTATACATATATAATATATATGAAATTCAGATTTATAATTTGGAGGTCACTATGTTATTATCGATTATTACGACAGCTGTATGTTTTTTAGCTGCTATTCTGATGTTTTCTTCTTACTTTAAAGAGATTCCGTTGTTGCGCCCGCTTGCTATTTACCTGATATTTGAGGGTTGCGCTACTATGCTCACATATATTCTCTCTGACATCAACCCAACCAGCACATTAGGTGATGTTATCCAGCAAATAGGCACAATAGTTATAGTAATCTACTACATCTTCGTTCTTCTTATGACTAAGAAAAAGTCAAAACGCAAGAAATCCAAGGAGGACAAGTAATGCATTTTGAAAATTCCGGATATATCTACGGTGCAGCATGGCTGATAATTGCCATCTATCTGTTCTATCAGGCATTTAAAACTACTAAGTTCTTTTTCTTTTTAGCTTGTTTCTTCGTTTATCTTAGTACATGGTTTGTACTCGATGAAGTACTTACTGATGTAGATATGTTTGATGGCATCTATAACTGGATTTTCAGAGGTGTCGCAGTAGTAGTTCTCATCGTTTGTATTGCAGTTTATTTTCTGCACAAAAGAAAACAGGACGCAGAATTCGAAAATTATGACGAGTGATTTAGCTTGCAAATCCGCTTACGCTCCTATTTTTTGGAAGCGTATTTGTGTGTGTAGTAAAAATCATCACAATATCTTGTGATTTGTGGCACGCGCTGTGGTTTTATTGCAAAAAAATCGCTTTATTTTTAATAAAATGCTTGCATTTTTGATGCATTAATGTTATTATACCACTATATGACCGTAAATTAAGGAGGTGGGACAATGCCAAATATTAAATCAGCAAAGAAGCGCGTTAAGGTTATCGCAACTAAGACAGCTCAGAACAAAGCTACTAAGAGTGCTCTCAAAACAGCTGTAAAGAAAGCATACGTTGCTGTCGATACTAACGCTGACAACAAGGCTGAGGCAGTTCGTCTTGCTATCAAGAAGATCGACAAGGCTGCAGCTAAAGGTATCATGCACAAGAACACTGCTGCAAGAAGCAAGGCTTCTCTCATGAAGAGACTCAACGCATCAGCATAATTAGCGTTAATAATGACGACCTTAAAAGCAGAGCGCACGCCCTGCTTTTTTTGTTTTATCTAAGCGCCGAGGCTCGGAACCCTCAAAAAGTCGAGTGCGAGATGGGACTGCTATAAGGACACGAAGTGTCCGCATAGTGGTTAATCGAGTACGTGGACTTTTGAGGATCAGCGCAGCACTACGAGGCGTGATATTAAGCGCCGAGCGTTCGAGCCTTTCAAATCTCGAAGTGACCGAAGTCACGCGGTTAAAAAATCAAAGAGAAAATTTATTCTTTGATTTTCAGCAAGTGACAGAGGAACAGTGGAGATTTGGAAGAGATGCGAGAACGTGCGAGGCGTGATATACTAAGCGCCGAGGCTCGTAGCCTTTCAAATCTTAACAAGGAGTCTGCATTGCCGCAGTTGATAAAGTCAAGGATACTACTACGTTTTCGCTATATACATAGTCAACTGACTACATAACTTGAGAATAAATTAGTTGACTTTTGAAATAATAACTGTTATTATTCTATATATAGAAATTTTGTGTGGAGGCATTGCTATGGAGAAGAAAAGTAAGTTAGGTTGGATAATCTTTATCGTTTCTGCTGTTGCTGCTATTACAGCTGCAGTTACTGCTTTCTTAGTAGTTAAGGAAAAGAAAAAGAAAAACGAAGCAGAGCTCGAAGAGTATCTCGATTGTTCAATCCAGTAAGGCACGCCTGTTTTCAGAGGCGTAGCTTTGCTGTGCCTTAGTAACAACCATATAACATAAACCCGTATCTTGTGATACGGGTTTTTTTATGCTCTTTTTTTACTTTTCTTTTGATTTGCTGAGTAGACTTGCTATAAGACCGAACACTATAGCCGCCGTAATTCCCGTAGCACCTGCTATCAATCCGCCACTTAATACTCCCAGTATCCCATGCTGGTCTACTGCGGTTTTTACTCCTTGTGCCATCAGATGGCCAAACCCACACAGCGGAACTGTTGCCCCTGCTCCTGCAAAATCTACGATAGGCTGATAAAGCGAAAGTGCAGAAACAAAAACACCTGTCACCACGTAACCTGTCAGAATTCGTGCAGGGGTCAGTTTTGTTTTATCAATCAGCAACTGACCAACTAAACAAATCGCCCCTCCTACCAAAAATGCGTAAAAATACTGCATATAGTCATCTCCAGCACTGTTTTTTAGTATTTATATACCATATTATTGCACTTAATTTGTCTGTTATTCACATTGAAACTTTTGCCGAAAAATGATATTCTATAGAATGAGTTAATTTTTTATTTTCACAACTTTTGTAAAGGGGTTTTTGATATGGAAACAAAACTTACTTTCCCTAAAAAACCGTACCGCACACATGGCGGCGTACATGTACCACACCGCAAAAACACAGCGTGCAGACCTAGTGTAGAAATGCCTGCTCCAAGCAGCGTTACTATCACCATGTCACAGCATATTGGTGCTCCATGTAAACCTGTAGTTAAAGTAGGCGACACAGTCGCTGTAGGTCAGGTTATCGGTAACAGCGACGCATACGTCAGCGCACCTATCCACAGCTCTGTTTCAGGTACAGTTAAGAAAATTGATAAAATCACAGCAGCAGACGGCTCTAAAGTAGACGCTATCACTATTGAGTCTGATGGCGAGATGCGTTTGTTTGAAGGAATCAAACCTCCTGTGGTTGAAAACCTGTCTGACTTGCTCAAAGCTACCAGAGAGAGTGGTCTGGTTGGTTTAGGCGGTGCGGGTTTCCCTGCTCACGTCAAGCTGAACATCCCACCTGATAAGGACGTAGATACACTCATCATCAACGTAGCTGAGTGTGAGCCGTACATAACCGCTGACCACTGCGAGGTTCTCGAAAACTCATGGCATATTATGAGCGGTGTCTATGCGCTTAAAGAGATTCTGAATCTTAAGCGCGTTATCATTGGTGTTGAGGATAACAAGCCTGACGCTATTAAAGTACTCAAAGATATTGCTGACAATGAGGTAGACAAATATGACGAGGTAAGAATTCTTCCTCTAAAAGCCTCATATCCTTTCGGTGCTGAAAAAGTTCTGATCAAAGCTTGCACTAACCGCACTGTTCCTATGGGCAAGCTCCCAAGCGATGCAGGTTGTATCGTAATGAACGTTGCATCAATAGCATTCCTAGCTGAATATCTGAAAACAGGTATCCCGCTTACTAAAAAGCGTGTCACAATAGATGGCGATGCTATCAAGAATCCACAGAACGTTATCGTTCCTATAGGCACTTCTGTCAAAGAAGTTATAGACTTCACAGGCGGATATAAAACTGAAGTCAAAAAGCTGATCATGGGTGGTCCGATGATGGGCGCTGCTGTCAGCGATGACTCGCTGTTTATTGCTAAACAAAACAACGCAGTTCTTGCTTTCTCAGAGAAAGAAGCAAAACTCAGAGAGCCATCAGCGTGTATCCGTTGCGGTCGTTGCGTAAACGCTTGTCCTATGAAGCTTGTACCACCTAATATCACAACAGCTGTCAACGCTAAAGACGTGAGCGCAATGCTCAGTGCTGACATTCTCAACTGTATGGAGTGTGGCTGCTGTGCTTATGTGTGCCCTGCTCACAGACATTTAGTAAATAATATCAAACTCGGAAAACAGATTATTACTAACGAAAAGAAAAGACAGATTCCACTGAAGGAGGGTAAGTAATGGATAATAAATTATATGTTTCATCTTCCCCACACTTCCGCTCTAACTCCTCTACCACTAAAATCATGCTTGATGTTATTATCGCACTCATCCCTGCGAGCATAGCGTCAATCGTTTTCTTTGGTATTAGAAGTCTTGTATTAATCTCAACTTGCGTAGCTACATGTCTTTTATGCGAATATTTATCGCGTAAAATTTTAAAGCGTGATAACACCATCAGCGATTTATCCGCCGTTGTAACAGGTTTACTGTTAGCACTCAACCTACCTGTAACACTCAACCCGTTTATTGCGATGTTCGGCTGTGTTGTTGCTATCGTTGTGGTTAAGCAGATGTTCGGCGGTATCGGCATGAACTTCGTTAACCCTGCTATTGCAGCACGTATTGTCCTCTTTGTATCTTTCCCTACTGCTATGACGAAATGGGCAGATCCATTCTTCTATGCAAAAGATGCTGTCGACAGCGTTGCATCCGCTACACCGCTTGTTGCTGAAAACGGTGCTTACTCCTATGTGGATTTACTTATAGGTAACTGTAGCGGTTCTCTGGGTGAGACCTGCGCTATAGCACTTTTACTCGGCGGTGTTTACCTTGTATTAAGAAAGGTTATTTCTCCTATTATCCCATGTGTATATATTGCGACTTCTGCTTTGCTCTCACTCATACTTGGTCAGGATCCGCTCTATCAGGTTATGTCCGGCGGTTTGCTACTCGGTGCTATCTTTATGGCTACTGACTACACTACATCTCCTATCACAAAATGGGGCAAGGTTATATTTGCTGTAGGCTGCGGTGTGTTGACTATACTGCTTAGAACATACTCAAACATGCCTGAGGGTGTATCGTTCTCGATCATTCTGATGAACATTCTTGTTCCGCTTATTGAGAAAGCAACTACCCCAAAAGCTTTCGGCAAAATTAAAAAAGCAAAGGGGGATAAATAATGAAAAAGATGAATTTTAAATCTATCTTTATTCCTGTACTCTCTCTTTTCATCATCTGTGCTGTAATTGCTGCTGCGCTTGCGTTTACAAACGATATCACACAAGACAAAATTGCACAGAATAACGAACAGAAAAAAACAGCCTCAATGACTGTTGTATGTCCTGACGCTAAAAGTTTCGACGAAATCGTCCCTGAATCTCTGTACGCAGGCAAAGACGATAGCGGAAACATTGTCGGCTACGCTGTGTCTACTGTTTCATCCGCAGGCTACGGTGGTCAGATCAAGGTTATGACCGGTATTGACACAAACGGCGAAATAGTAGCTATTGATGTTTTCTACAACAGCGACGAAACACCTGGTCTTGGTCAGAATACATCTAACGAAAGCTTCACTAAGTCATTCAAAGGCTTAACTACATCACAGGATATTTTTGTTGACAAAGATTTCAGCGGTGAGGGTCAGAGTGTTGACTCTGTCACAGCAGCTACTATCAGCTCACGTGCTGTTGTTGACGCTGTAAATCAGGCATGTCAGCTCTATGAAGAAAACATAGCAGGAGGTGAGCAGTAATGGCAAATAAAACATCTTATTTCAAGGAGTTTTCCAAAGGTATTATCAAAGAAAACCCTGTTTTATGTCTGGTGCTCGGTACCTGTCCTACCCTAGCGGTTACTACCTCTGCTTTCAACGCTATCGGTATGGGTGTTGCCGCTACTGCAGTTTTAATGTGCTCAAACGCAGTTATCTCACTGCTTCGAAAAGTTATCCCTGACAAAGTGCGTATTCCTGCTTATATTACAATTATCGCAGGATTTGTTACTGTTGTTCAGATGCTTGTTAAAGCCTTTGCTCCTGCTATCGACGAATCTCTGGGCATTTTCTTGCCGCTTATCGTTGTAAACTGCATTATCTTAGGCCGTGCTGAAATGTACGCAAGCAAAAACCCAGTTATTCCGAGTATCTTAGACGGTCTTGGCATGGGTGTCGGCTTTACTGCGGCGCTCTTGTGCATGGGTATTATCCGAGAGCTGCTCGGCTCAGGTAGCATATTCGGCTTTGAAGTGCTCCCTATTCAGATTCTCATATTCATCCTGCCTCCAGGCGGTTTCTTTGTATTTGGTATACTCATTTACCTTGCTAACAAACTCAACACCAGAGCAGGCAAAGAAGTGGTGGAGAATCCATGTCACAGCTGTCCTCTGAGCCAAACCTGCAAAACAAGCTCTTTTGCTCAGTGCAAAAACGAAACAACAGACAAGGAGGTAACTGCTGATGTTAGTTAAATCCTTGGTCGCTGTATTCTTGGCAGCAATACTTACAGAAAACTACGTACTGAGCAAGTTTTTAGGTATATGTCCGTTCCTTGGCGTATCCAAAAAGCTCAACACAGCTGTCGGTATGAGTGTGGCTGTAACCTTCGTTATGGTACTTTCTACAGCTGTTACTTTCCCTATATATACATACCTTTTGGTTCCATATGACCTTGAGTATCTGCAGACAATAGTATTTATCCTTATTATCGCAGGTCTTGTACAGCTAGTTGAGATTGTCCTCAAAAAGTACATTCCTTCCCTGTACGAATCACTCGGTGTATACCTTCCGCTTATCACAACCAACTGTGCTATCTTAGGTGTTACTATGCTTGTACTTCAGAAAGTACAGACCACTACTGCGTATGAATACACCTTTGGTCATGCGCTAGTAAACGCTCTTGGTGCAGGTATAGGCTTCTTGGTAGCTATGGTTATGTTTGCGGGTGTCAGAACCCGACTCGAATCGGCTGATATTCCGAAATCTCTCAAAGGCTTGCCTATCACCTTAGTTGCTGCGTCTTTGGTAGCTCTCAGTTTCTTAGGCTTCTCGGGATTTGTAAATAATCTCATTCCATTTGCGTAAGGAGGGCTAATATGAACTCAATTTTATTTGCTGTAATTGTAGTAGCAGGCATTGGTCTGGTACTTGGTCTGGTGCTCGCGATAGCATCAATCATCATGGCAGTCCCTAAAGATGATAAGGCACAGGCAGTGCTTGAGCTCTTGCCGGGTGCTAATTGTGGCGCATGCGGATATTCCGGTTGTGAGGGATATGCCAAAGCTCTGGCAAAGGGCGAAGCAACTCCGGGACTGTGTTCACCTGGTGGCGATAGCTGTACACACGCTATTGCTGAGCTGTTAGGCGTTGAGGGTGAGACTGTCAAGCGTGTAGCTCTTGTGCACTGTATGGGTAGCTGCGATAACACTCAGAACAAAGCTCAGTTTCAGGGTATCAGCAGTTGTCTGATGGCTTCAAAAATCGGAAACGGCATAACTTCTTGTACTTACGGCTGTCTTGGTATGGGCGACTGTGCCAAAGCATGTCTGAGTAGTGCTATCTCAGTATGCAACGGTGTCGCAGTTGTCGACTATGACAAATGCGGTGGTTGCGGACTATGTGCATCTGCTTGTCCACGCAAGCTCATCACTATCGCACCACTAAAAGAGCAGGCAGTTGTACACTGCAGCAATCACGACAAAGGCGCTGTTGCTAAAAAAGCGTGCAAAGCTGCTTGTATCGGTTGTCAGAAGTGCGTAAAACTGTGTGAAGCAGGTGCTATCACCGTCACCGATTTCTGCGCACATATCGACCCTGAAAAATGCACTGGTTGTGGCGCTTGCGTTGATAATTGCCCATCTAAATGCATTACACTTTAAACTTATATTTTATAATAATATTTTAATTATTAAACGGCATCGTTTTTTGATGCCGTTTTTTATGTTTACGTTCTTAAAAATTGTTAAATTTTTCTGAAAAGTATTTATTATTGTCTGTTTTTGTAGTATGATAAAATTGTATTTATATGCACATCTTTGGTGTGTCGTCCATATATCAAACAAAAGGAGAAATAAGTATGGTTGAGGTAATAAACCTGACTAAAAAATATGGCAAGTTAACTGCTGTAGACAACATCAGCTTCACCGTTAACACCGGCGAAGTTTTGGGCTTCTTAGGTCCTAATGGTGCTGGTAAGAGTACTACTATGAATATGATCACCGGTTATCTTGCTCCGACTTGTGGCACTGTCACTATAGATTCCTGCGAGATTTCAAACAATCCTAAAGCTACTAAAGCTAAAATCGGATACCTTCCTGAGATCCCTCCGCTTTACGGCGATATGACTGTAAAAAGCTATCTTGAATTTATGTTTGACTTAAAGAAAGTCAAGCTCAAAAAAGATGCTCACATAAAAGAAGTTATGACTATCGTAAGGATTCTTGACGTTAAAGACCGCATTATCAAGAATCTGTCTAAAGGTTACAAACAGCGTGTTGGTTTTGCACAGGCTCTGCTTGGCAACCCACCTGTGCTTATTTTCGACGAACCTACTGTTGGCCTTGACCCTAAACAAATTATCGAAGTACGTAACCTAATTAAAGCGCTCGGCAAAAAGCACACTGTTATCTTCTCATCACACGTACTAAGCGAAGTATCAGCTATCTGTGATCGAATCATCGTTATCTCTAATGGCAAAATCGTTGCAGACGCTAAAACAGACGAGCTGTCCTCTACTGTAGCAGGACTCAACCAGCTCGAACTTACTGTTGAGGGTTCTTCTTCTGCTATTTCTTCTGCGATTAATGAGGTTTACGGTGTAAAGAAGGTTACTTCTACTGGTGCAAACCGCTACACTGTTGACTATGATACTGATGTTGATATTAGAAAAGGTGTGTTTAAAGCCTTAGTCAAAGCTGACTGCACTATTTTAGAAATGAAAAACGGCGGCTTGTCCTTAGAAGAGAGCTTCTTAAAGCTCACTTCACAAAATCAGACTAAAGGAGGTAAAAAATAATGCTGGCTATATTTAAACGAGAGCTTTCCTCGTACTTTCTCAGCCCTATCGCTTATGTAGCAATGGCTATATTTTACCTCTTCTCAGGTATATTCTTCTACATGATCTGTCTACAGTACGATACTTCTGACTTGTCAGGAGTATTCTCCCAAATGTTCATCGTTGTGCTGATGATTACACCTATCATAACTATGAGATCTTTCTCTGAAGAGAGACGTCAGCGCACAGATCAAGCACTATTCACTGCTCCTGTGAGCTTGCTCCAGATTGTTATGGGCAAGTTCCTCAGCGCATTTGTTGTTTACGCATGTTGTGTAGCTATCTTCCTAGTGTATGCACTTGTTATTCAGTTCTTCTTTGTAACACCGGACTGGGCTGTTATTCTCGGCACAATGTTTGGTATCCTGTTGCTTGGTGCTGCACTGATTGCTATCGATATTTTCTTATCTTCACTCACAGAGAGTCAGGTTGTTGCTGCATTGCTTGGCTTTGGTGTTGCACTGGCTATCTCTTTGATTGACGTAGCAACAAGCTATTTTACATCAGAATTCATGCAGAGATTAGTAAGCGGTATTTCTTTCAACCAGAACTATGTTAACTTCACCAGAGGTATCATTGACTTAATCGATACAGTGTTCTTTATAAGTATAATTGTTGTTTTCATCGAGCTTACAGTAGCTATGCTTGATGTAAAACGCACAAGATAAGGGGGGTTACAAATGAAGCGATTTTCTACTCTTTTGATATCACTCATTATCATTGCTGCTATTATATTAGTTAACACTTTTCTGAACATTTTCTCTGACAGTTTTTCTCCGCAACTCGACCTAACTTCAAACAACCTATATGAACTTACTGACGATACGTTAGAGCATCTTGACAAACTTGACAAAGATGTAACTGTATACGTGCTTTCTGACGAAGTATCTATCGAATCAGGCGGCGAATACAACGTTCAGGTAAATAAGCTACTGCGCCAGTTTGAGAAAAACTCTAGCCATATTGAACTTGAATACATCGACATGGTTACTAACCCTACATTTACTGCAAGCTACACTGATGTCGACTGGGCTAACAACTCATACATCATGCTTGTAGAGTGTGGTGATGAATATCTTCCTATCGCTGCGGAAGACGTATTTATCTATAATCAGGATTATCTCACATATTACGGCCAGTATGTAGCAGAAGGTCAGCAGCTCGAACAAGCTCTGCTTACTGCTATCTTCAACGTTATTGTTGAAGAAAAAATCACTGTTACTATGCTTACCGGATTTGGTGAACAGGACAGCTCAGCGTTCTCTGCTTTATTAACAAACAATGCATACTCTGTTGAAACTGTAAACCCACTGACAGGTAAAATTTCAGAAGACAGCCAGTTCGTTGTCCTATATGCTCCTATGTACGACCTTGATAACGACACCTATGAGCTTTTAGTTGACTGGTTGTATAACGACGGCAACTACGGCCACACTTTCTTGTATGTTCCATACGACGGCCTTGACACAAACACCCCTAACATTGACTCACTGTTAGAAGAGTGGAGTATGGGTATTTATGATAACTATATCTACGAAACAGATGTCGAGTATATGACCAATAGCGCATACGGCAATATCATTACATGCTATGACTACGACGAAACAGAATTTTCAGGCAAGCTCAAAGACCAGTCAATCCCTGTAGTTATGGGCTTCACTATGCCGATTGAGATTTACGACTCAGGTGCGTCAGCGTTACTGTCTTCTTCAGACAGCGCTGTGTTAAGACCTATTGATGCAACTGAAGAATGGGATCCTGATGATACAGAAAAGCAGAACCTTGTTGGTGCAGCTATTGCTACACAGGGCAACGAAGACGAGAGCAAGAGCTCAAACGTAATTGTTGTTGGTTCATACGATGCATTCAATGCACCATCTCTCAGTCAGCCAAACTATAATAACGCTGCTTACTTTGTGAATATTTTCAACGCTATAGCAGATCGTGACGATATCAGCGTTGTTATTGAAGGTAAATCTATAGATTATGGAACTCTCGGTGTAAGCACAAGCCCTGCTACAGTCAGCTTCCTAGGTATCTTGTTCGTATTTATCATTCCTATAAGCATCGTAGCTATTGCGATTGTTGTCTTTGTAATCAGGAGGCATAAATAATGGCTAAAAAAGATTTGAAGAAAAATTCAGAAAAACTCGATACAAACAATGTTTCTGAAGAAACAAATATTACGGTAAGCGAAGATACCAGCGACGCGCTGAACTCTTTCCTTGAAAGCGAAACTTCTGATAAGCGCGACAAAAAGCAAAAGAAAGGTATCTCTAAAAACAAACTCAACTTCCTGTTAGTTGCTATAGCAGCGTTAGTTATCGTTATTATTGTTGCGTTGATTTTCCTGTTCAACTCAATGGAGGACGAAACTAACACTATCGGCGAAGTCGACGAAGGCACACCTATCACCCTGTCCGTCGATGAGAACGGCGAGCATCAGGCAACACTTATCTTAAACGATGACGGTGAGCTTGATAACAACAGCTATGGTACACTTATTGACTACACTCCGTCTGAAATAAAGCAGATGGATATTGAGAACGAATCCGGCACATACACTATTCTGTCAGAAACTCCTGTCACTATCGATGAGGAAACAGGCGAAGAACTCACTGACACCACTATATACACACTTGTAGGTTACGAAGATATGCAGCTTCAAAGCGGCGGTCCTGACACCATTGCTAACGACGTTGCTGCTGTTGACTTCTTGAGTGTTGCTGATATAAGCGGTGAAAATGCTAAAGATTTTGGCTTTGACTCTCCTAGAGCAACTGTAAAAACTCAGTACGCTGACGGCACATATTCTACAATCATTGTAGGTTCAGATGCGCCACAGGATTTAGGCACATATATTATGTTCGGCGAGAGCAAGACTATTTATCTTGCCACTGTTGACTCTGTCGATGGTCTTTTGTTCTCTATTGCCGATCTTATGTCTTTAACTATCAACGATTCTGCAACAAGCACTGATAACTCGATTTTCAAGTCTTTAACCCTCAGTGGTACTGCCTTTGATAAGGAAATCGAAATCAAACCAAACAAAGATGAGGCGATTGAATCTTCATACGTTATGGTTAAGCCTCAGCAGATGTTTATCAGCGAGGTTGAAGCAGCTAGTATTTCAGGTGCTATCCGTGGTCTGTACGCTGACAAAGCTGTATGCGTAAACCCAAGTGATAAACAGCTCAAGAAGTACGGTCTTGCTACCCCTTATGCTACTTTAACCGCTGTTTATCCTGATACAACCGT
>JAUMXP010000226.1 GCA_030529125.1 Eubacteriales bacterium
GATGCCTACAACGTGTTCACACGCAAAGCCTGTAGCTTCTTCCATTTTGTTGAACTTTTCACCAGGAACTTTACATGCTGGACAAAAATCAGGAGCAACATCTCCTTCATGAACATAACCACATACTGGACAAACCCATTTCATAACAATAACCTCCAAAAAATTTAGTTTAATTTTGTGCAGCAATCACTGCATCTGCCGTGAAATACTACATTTTTTCTTGTGATTTCAAAGCCTTTGCGATTAAGCTCTTTTTCAATAGGGGAAAGCTCGCTAGAGTACAGGTCGTACACTGTGCCGCATTCATCACACACAAAGTGCGCGTGGTCTGAAGTGTCAGCGTCGATTCTTTCCTCGCCGTTTACATTAGCTACTACGATAATCTTGCCCTGCTCTTTGAACAGTGCGATGTTGCGATAAACAGTACCGAGACTGAGCTTTGGAAATTCGTCTTTGAGCTGTTCGTATACCCACTGTGCGCTGGGGTGAGATTTCGTACTAGCTATTGCTTTGAAAATAGCTTCTCGTTTAGAGCTGTAATTGTGACCTTTCATATTCGGCCACCTCCTTGAAAATAGTAATCATTACTGTTTTCTGACGTTAGTATAGCATATATCTGATGCTTTGTAAATAGTTTTTTGGAATAATTTTCAAAATTTTTTCGTATAATCTATTGGTAAAAGAGAAAAACAATGTAAATTCTTTTACACAAGAGATAAGGAGGACATTATGCCTAAAGTTTTTTTGAGCCCGTCATTGCAGGAGTTTAATCCCTATGTAGGTGGCGGTAATGAAGAATACTATATGAATCTGATAGCAGATGCGATGGAGCCGTATCTTAGAGCATCGGGGATTGATTTTGAACGAAACACACCGACACAGACGTTATCTCAGGCTATAGCACAGAGTAACTCATCTAACTCGGATCTGCACTTTGCTATTCATTCTAACGCTGCTGGAGAGGCAAATGCGGGCAAAGTCAGGGGAGTGGAGTTTTACTATTATCCGACAAGTGCTAACGGCGAGAGGTTTGCTGATATTTTGGAAGATAACTATGAGGAAATATACCCTTTGGATGATAGAATACAAACTATCAGTACTACGAATTTAGCAGAAACACGCAGAACAAAAGCCCCGGCAGTGCTTGCCGAGGTTGCATATCACGATAATGTTGAAGATGCTCAGTGGATACGTGATAATATAGATAACATTGCGCGTAATTTTGCTATTAGTATAGCACAATACTTTGGGGTACCATTTGTAGAGCCTTAATAGATAGGTGTATCTTGAAAAATAGAAAGAATGCTTGTATAATACATTATATATTGTATAAGTGAGGGAATACTATGAAAACACTTGATCTTAAAATAATTGAAAAAACTATTGAGAATTTAAAGAGAAATAATATGCTCGGCTTTTACTGCGAGACTAAGGAAGAAGCACTCTCAAAGGTGCTGTCTTTAATAAATGAAGGCGACACCGTTACAAACGGCGGTTCCGAAACACTCAAAGAAGTCGGTGTTATCGATGCTGTGAAAAATGGCAACTATAACTACATAGACAGAGGCGCAGCTCAGTCGAGAGAAGAAGCTGAAGAGCTCATGCGAGAGGCTTATTTCGCTGATGTTTATCTTACAAGCTCAAACGCTGTAACTCAGTTTGGTGAGCTGTATAATGTTGACGGTAACTCTAACCGCGTTTCAGCTATTCTCTATGGTCCTAAGAGCGTTATAGTTGTTTGCGGATATAATAAAATTGTAAAGAATTTTGACGAGGCAGTCTACAGAGTCAAGACCGAGGCTGCTCCACCAAATACTAAGAGACTCCATACAGGTGCATACTGCGAGAACGCAGGCGAGTGTCTG
>JAUMXP010000077.1 GCA_030529125.1 Eubacteriales bacterium
TGTTGGGACAGTTGGATCTACAACTGTTCTACGCTGAACTGTGAAGTACTTGTATGACCAAGCAGCGTTACCGTTTGGATTGAAGTATACTGTACAATCACCGGTCTTATCTGAATCAGCACCGATCTTGTAGTTATCGCCGCCGTCGTTGTACCATGTCTTGATTTCAGTACCATCATAGTAAACAACTTTGAGCTCATCGCCGCCGTAGAATGTCCAGTCGAGTGTGTACTCGCCAGGATTAGCTGGGTTTTCTTTGAACAGTCTGTCAGTTGTGAGTGGAGCGTTGTTCCAGAGGCTCTCACCATTGAGTGTACCAACGAGGTAGTAACCTGCGCCACCTTCAACAGGAGTTGTAGGTTCAGTTGGATCATCTTCTGAAGGATCTTCAGATGGAGTTGTTGGCTCAGTTGGGTCTACAGGAGCCTGAGCTCTCTTAACTGTGAGGTATTTATATGACCAATCAGCTTTACCCTCTGGGCAGAACTTAACTGAGCAGTAACCTGTCTTGTCAGATGTTTCGCCGATCTTGTATGATGGCTCTGCATCAGACTTGTAGAGTGCATCGATTTCTGTACCGTTAAAGTGAGCAACCTTGAGTTCGTCGCCACCTACGAATGTCCAGTAAAGGATGTACTCACCAGCAGCATCTGGATTCTCAGCAAGCTTTCTGTCTGCTGTGAGAGCATCTGCTGACCAGCAGTCTACACCGTTGAATACACCAACCATGTAGTAGCCTTCTGTCAGTTGAGGTTCTTCTGTTGGATCTGTTGGGTCTGTTGGATCAGGATCGTCAGTTGGTTCTGATGGTTCTGATGGCTCTGTTACATCAGATGGACCTACTGATGGATTAGGATCATCTGTTGGATCTGATGGAACAGTTGGATCTGGATCATCAGGCTCGCCAAAAGTACGAGTCTCGCCAATGCCATAACCCATAGCAGCACTGATCTTTGCAACATACTGCTGAACGAGAGTAGCATCAAATATGCTTACTTTATCGTCGCAATTAACGTTTGCAGCAGCAAATTCGATAGAACCCTCTTCAATCTCATATCCTGCATAGTTAGCAACGATTCTCTGAATAACAGTAGCGTCAAGAACACTAACTTCCTTATTCATGTTTGCATCGCCGAGAACATAAGACTGGGTCTCAGCTGAAGCACTTACTATGCCTACGCTTACCATAGAAACAAGCATTGTCATAGCAATTACTAAGCTGATAATTCTCTTGAATTGTTTCATAAGATTTTCCTCCATTCAAAATTTGTGTAACACATAGTTTCTCTATGTTACACTATTGGTAATATTATACTCCTAATAAAACCAATATGCAATAAATTCCGAGTCTTTTGACACTATGTAGGTATAGAAAAAACGCCCTCAGATTTGTAGATACTGCACAAAAGAAAATCTCGGTTTTTGTAAAATAAAATCAAAAAAGCTGTCGGTTTACGACAGCTTTTTCTCTTAGTTTTCTTCTTTTATATCGCGCATTGTAAGACTAATACGCTTCTTTTCAACCTCTACTGAAAGCACAGAAACCTTGACAATGTCTCCTACTTTCAACACTTCACTAGGATGCTTGATAAACTTTTTACATATACGGCTGATGTGCACAAGACCATCCTGATGAACACCAATATCTACAAAGGCACCAAAGTCGATTACGTTTCTAACAGTACCTGTCAACACCATACCAGGTTTCAAATCTTCCATTGAAAGCACGTCTGTTCTAAGAAGTGGTGGTGGAAGCTCCTCTCGAGGATCACGACCAGGCTTAGAGAGTTCTTTCACAATATCTTCAAGTGTAGGTACACCGACCTCAAGTGTAGATGCAATCTTAGCAACACCACCCAGAGCGTTGACCTTATCTTCAATATCAGCGATACCACCGTTTTTAATATCAGCAGCTTTACAACCACAAAGCTCAATAAGTTTTTTAGCAACATCATAGCTCTCTGGATGCACACCAGTGCTGTCGAGCGGATTGCGGCTCTCGATAACTCGTAAGAATCCTGCACACTGTTCGTATGCCTTTGGGCCAAGCTTAGGAACTTTCTTTAATTCTGCTCGAGAACTAAAACTACCGTTGTCTTCTCTGTACTTAACAATATTCTCGCAAACCGCTGAAGACAAACCCGCTACTCTCTTTAGAAGTGATGCTGAAGCTGTATTAAGATCAGCACCAACGTTATTAACACACTCTTCAACAATACCATCAAGTGCAGAGTCAAGCTGTTTAGGAGGCATATCATGCTGATACTGACCAACACCAATAGCTTTAGGCTCGATTTTTACAAGTTCTGCCAGAGGGTCTTGCAATCTTCTAGCGATAGAAACCGCACTTCTTAAAGTCAAGTCAAACTGAGGGAACTCTTTAGCTGCGAGCTTTGATGCAGAATACACAGATGCACCGGCTTCGTTAACAACCATATACGAAACTTTCTGATCAATTTCAGAAATAACAGATGCAGTAAACATCTCTGTTTCCTTTGATGCAGTACCATTACCGATAGCTATAATCTCAACCTTGTGCTTTTTGATAAGCATCTTAATTATACGCTTAGACTCATCAACCTTTGCCTGTGAATGAGTAGGATAAATAATATTAGTATCTAAAACCTTACCTGTAGGGTCAACTACAGCTACCTTACAGCCTGTTCTGTAACCAGGGTCAAGACCCATAGCCACCTTGCCTTTAACAGGTGGTTGCATCAGAAGCTGACGAAGATTTGTAGCAAAAACTTTTATCGCACCAGCGACAGCTTTATCAGTGAGTTCGTTTCTGATTTCACGCTCAACAGATGGGAAAATCAGACGTGAATATGCGTCTTTGCATGCTTCATATACAGCATCAGAACACATGGATGTTCCTTTGACCATAAGCGATGAAATAGAGCGAAGTGGTTTTTCATCATCAAGCTTAATGCTGACTTTGAGGAAATCCTCCTTCTCTCCTCTGTCTATAGCTAAAACTCTGTGGGAAGCGATTTTTGATACAGCTTCTTCGAACTCATAATAGAGTGTATAAACACTCTCAGTGTTTTCGTCTGCAGCTTTAGACACTACAGTCGCATTGTGGAAGCAGAGGTTACGAACACGCTTTCTAATCTCAGCGTTATCAGACACCATCTCAGCGATAATATCTAAAGCACCCTGAAGCGCTTCTTCGGCTGTCTTAACGCCCTTTTCTTCATTAATGTAATCTTGAGCAAGTGCAAGCGGATCAGCTTTGCTGTCTTCCTGTTCAAAAATATACAGTGCTAGTGGCTCAAGACCCTTTTCTTTAGCAACAGAAGCACGTGTCTTCCTCTTAGGTCTGTATGGGCGATAAATATCCTCTACTTCAGAAAGAGTAGTAGCGTTTTCAAGTGCTTGTACAATCTCGTCTGTGAGTTTGTCTTGAGCTTCAATTAAATCTTTTACTTCCTGTTTTCTCTTATCAAGATTTCTTAAATAATCGAGTCTGTCAGATAGCTCACGAATAAGCTGGTCATCCATACTACCATGAGCCTCTTTACGATATCGAGCTATAAACGGTATTGTATTGCCCTCATCGAGAAGATCAATAACATTTTTAGCGTGATCAACCTTCACGTTAAAATGCTGGGCTAAACTTACTGCATAATCCATCAATTTGATTTCCTTTCAAAAATAATACCCTGCAATTATACCACTGTTCACAAATTAAATCAAACCTTTTGTAACACAAATGAGACTTTTGAAATAGTATATATTGTAACAAAGAAAGGAGGAAATCACATGTGTTCTAACGGCTTCTTCGGCGGCGGTAACTGTTGCTGGATTATCATTCTTCTCGTTATTTTGTGGGTATGCTGCGGCAATAACAATAACGACTGCGGTTGCAATGGTGGCTGCGGCTGCTAATTAAAAGCAAAAAACGTATAAAACAAACCACCGACTCAGCAGAGTCGGTGGTTATTATTATTTCTTCTTTAGAAATATAGTCGAAGAAAGTTTAGTCACACCTTTTGTAATTAAGAAAAGGATAGCACACGCAAACGGTACACTTACTAAAGCGAGAATATATGTAGTCTTCTCATTAGGAAGAGTTCCTGAATTAACCATATATCCAACAGAATCGAAAATCAGAATATGGGTCAGGTAAATCTCGAAAGAATACTTTCCGATAAAAGAGAATATTTTCGGAATTATCGAAGTAACTTTACTTTTATCGAGCAGATTCATAACAACAGAAACACATACGCACAATCCCGGTGTGATAAGAATAAAAGGATACCAGTAAAGTGCATGAGTCCAACGGTAATCGCTAAAATGCTCAAATGACATCCACAAAAGAATAAATCCTGCTATCGAAACTAACAGATACACAACAATTTTGTAGGCACTGAGCTTCTTGCTCTTTTTACTGCTTTTTGCAAAAAGCATACCGATATAAAACACCGGCAAACGTGATACCGTGATAATCAATGTATTAGAACTCCAAAATGGAACAGAAATCGCAAACATCAGAATAACTATTAAAATCTGTTTAAATCCATCAAACCTATCCGCAAGTTTTTTGAAGTACGGAGCAAGTATGTAAAACAGCAAAATTGCACTGATATACCAGTTAAAAGCCAAACCTTTACTGGTGAAATTCTGTATACCAAGAATATTACCTAAAACACTGGAGAGATCCATATCAAATGCATTGAACGCATACAAAAACCAGAACGGTAAAAAGCACCAATACGTTGGGAAAATACGAAGAAATCTTTTCTTAACAAAGCCAGCAATATCGTCATTCGAACACAGTGAATAATAACATCCTAAACCTGAAGCAAAAAGGCAAATATCAACACCACCATATCCGATATTTTTAAAGAAATTTATAGGAAAAATATAAAATGAGTGATAAACAACAACCCACAACATCGCAATTCCCATCCATGCACTGCGATATTTCAATGTGTTTTCGTATTTCAAATCAATCCCACCATCCCTTGTGATATATTACCATAATTCTAGCACCCATAACATATTTAGGCAAGTACTAATTCGGCGTTTATCATTTGCCTTTCTTTTTAGAGTTCAAATCTCATTATAATATAAAACAAGGAGCGCACCAAAAGGTGCACCCCTTGTTTTATGGCCCGCCCGAAGAGATTTGAACTCCCGTTCTCCGGAATCGGAATCCGTTGCGTTATCCAGCTGCGCCACGGGCGGTAATATATCAAATAGTTGATACCATTAATTACTCAGCGTCTGTTGACAACTCAGCCCACATCTCATACTGTGCGTCAAGTTCAGCTTGTTTATTCTCAAGTGACGCGGTTATTTCGCTCAGCTTCTCATAATCTGACATAACACTCTCATCGTTCATCATACTATTTAGCTCATCGATTTCCTCTTCAAGTTGAGCTATCAGGTTTTCACATTTCTGAAGTTGAGTTCTTCGTTTACGCTCTTCCGCCTTAAGCTGTTTTTGGAGCTGATAATCGTTAAGTTGCGGTTTTTCTTTAACTTTATCAGCGATTTTTTGCACTTCAATCACAGCGCTCTGAGTACGCTGCAGGTAATCATCGTAGTTACCAAGATACTCGCTAAAACCGTCATTATTCATATACAGCACTCTGGTTGCGAGCTTATTGATAAAATATCTGTCATGGCTGATAATCAGCATAGTACCGCCATAATTAAGCAATGTTTTCTCTAGCGCTTCTCTGGAACTTGTATCCAGATGGTTTGTCGGTTCGTCTAAAAGCAGTAGATTCCCTTGCTTGAGCATCAGTTTGAGCAACGATACTCGTGCTCGTTCACCACCGCTCATATTCGACAGTTGCTTAAACACATCGTCCCCCTTGAACATAAATGAGCCAAGCGCTGTTCTGACCTCAGTCAGATTCATTTGCGGATATGCATCATACACCTCGTCAAGTGCGGTTTTTGATAAATCAAGGTCATTTTGCATCTGATCAAAATAGCTCAGGTCAACCTTTGCACCAAAGCGGATTGCACCGCTGTCAGGTTCATGCTGTGAAGTCAGAAGTTTGAACAACGTACTCTTACCACAACCATTCGGTCCGATAATAAATACTCGTTCGCCCTTTTTTATATGCATTGAGAGATCGCTAAAAATCTTTTTATTATCAAAGCTCTTACACAAATCATAGCACATCAGTACATCCTGACCACTCTCGCGTTTTGGTTCAAGCTTAAACGACAGAGTCTGAAGCTCGCTATCAGGAACAACTAAGTCCTCTTTTATTTTATCCACCTGATGTTGTTTGCTTCTGGCAGTAACCAGATTTTTCTCACGATTCCATCTTTTCTGCTGTTCGATAATACCTTCGACACGCTTGATCTCGCGCATATCGTTTAAATATTTATTGCGGATTGCTTCTTGTTCGTGTTCTTTCTTCTTGATAAAAGCAGTGTAGTTACCGCTGTATGTAGTAATCTTATTGTGCTCTAATTCGATAGTCTTGTTTGTTACGGCATCAAGGAAGAATCGGTCATGAGATATAAGAATAATCTCTCCCTTAAAATCACGCAAAAAACCTTCAAGCCACGAAACTGCTTCGATATCAAGATGGTTCGTCGGCTCGTCTAAAAGCAACAGGTTAGCTCTGGAAAGCAGAAGTTTGCACAAACTGAGTTTTGAGAGCTGACCGCCACTGAGCGTACCTGCAGGTTTGTCAAAATCCTTTTCTGAAAAGCCAAGACCTATCAAAGCTGAGCGTGCTCTGCTTTTATATGTCAGTCCGCCTAAACGTTCAAATTCTTCAATCAACGAAGTCTGACGGGATATAAGCTCATCTAAATCTTCAGTGTTATTCTCGATTTTTAACGATAACTCATCAATTTCATCCTGCATCTTGCTGAGATAATCGAAAACAGTCAGTACTTCATCATAAATCCCTCTGTCAGGATGGGTACAGGCGTGCTGCTGCATATAGCCGACAGTTGTGTCTTTAGATATAGAAACAACACCGGACACAGGATTAACATCTCCGTTTATAATACGAAAAATAGTAGTCTTACCAACACCATTAGCACCGATAAAGCCGATTTTGTCGTGCGGTTCTACGTTAAAGCTGACATCAGTGAAAAGATTTTGTTCGATATAAGTCATAGTAAGATTATGAACAGATAATACAGGCACACCATCACCTCCCTAAATAAAAGAATACAGAATAAAATTAACTAAATGATCAAGTGTAATAAAAAGATAAACAGTAAGTGTGAATGAAATCAGCATATCTGCAAATCTCAATTCTTTAAATCCTAGAATATACATATACCTAGCAGAAAAGAATACTACTATGAACGGAACAACGCATTTAAAAAGAAAGCCTAAAAAAACACTACCGATAAAAGTACGTGCAATCGGATTAGCCTCATAAAATAAACCGGTAGAAATCAGCAAGACAGTGCATACCCAATCTACAACATTTAGCAAATATACTAGATATAATTTTCTTGTAAGCTTACCACTCAAAGTTATCTCTGACATAAAAACACCTCAAAGGGTAGTCTTCCCTATGAGGTAAAATTTATTTAATTTACTGCCATTTTACAATATGGGCATAAAAAAATCAATATATCATAGGATTTTTGCAAAAAAACTGTTGACAAACATACTATAAGTGTGGTATTATAGTCGAGCGTTAGAAATTCGCTGGTGTAGCTCAGTTGGTAGAGCAGCTGATTTGTAATCAGCAGGTCGGGGGTTCAAGTCCGTCCACCAGCTCCAGACAAGCCTACTGTTTCAGTAGGCTTTATATGTGGGAGAGTTCCCGAGTGGCCAAAGGGGGCAGACTGTAAATCTGTTGTCAGTGAC
>JAUMXP010000003.1 GCA_030529125.1 Eubacteriales bacterium
TTCAATGTTCAGCTCTGCTGTAAATAGCGATGTTACAGCATATATGGAGAAATTCGGTATCTGTGGTTGGGTAAACAGTAACCGCTACACATATCAGGAGAGTTCTCCATTTACTAACCTGATGTTGAATATCAAATATCTGATTTCGCCAAAGGGCATTTATCTTGATAAAGAGCACATGGAGTTGATTAATCAGTCAGGCGAAGTTAAGCTGCTGAAGAACAACTGCTACCTACCACAGGGCTTCATGGTTGATGAGGATTTGCTTGAGTTCGATGTGAATTTTGCAAGTGCTAATCCGTTTGATAACCAGAATGAGATTTTCAGACTGGCTACAGGTCTTGATGGTAACTTGTATGAGAAACTTGAGGTTGTAACACAGGGTCACACAGATTCATCTGTTTTCCCTGTAACAAAGAATTCATACGGAAGTTATACATTTACACTTAATGATAAATCACAGCTTCCTCACTTGAAATTCAACTATACTGCTCCATATGACGGCACAGCATGTGCATACTTCCAGTGTGGTGAGGGCGATAATGTTGACTTAAGAGTCAATGATTCAACCGTAGTTACTAACTACGTAAAGCGTCCGTACATTATGCAGATGGGTGATGTCAAAGAAGGCGACAAGCTTTCTATATACTCTGATTTGTCTAACGTAACTACAGGTAGCGCAAGAGTGTACTGCGCTATGTTCAACGAAGAGTTGTTCCAGGAAGGTTTGAAGATACTTTCTCAGTCTACATTCAACTGTACAGAAAGCTCTGACACACTGATTGAAGGTACAATCGACGCAAAAGAATCAGGACTTTTCTATACTTCTATTTCATACGATGCAGGCTGGACAGTTTATGTTGACGATGAAGAAGTTGAGGTTACACCTGTGGGCAACGCACTGGTTGCATTCAAGCTGTCAGAAGGCAAACATAACATCACTATGGAATACTGTCCAAAGGGCTTTACTTTGGGATGGATTACATCGTTAAGTTGTATTCTTATTTTTGCTGCTCTCATTATACTGAGCAAAAAGACACGTTTCATGAAAAAAAGAGAAACTGAAGAATAAAATTAAGCACCCACTTACACAGTGGGTGCTTTTTGCATAAGATTAAAAATCAAATTCGTCAGGGGATTCTTCATCAATGCTGATAACAGGAGCTTCTGTTGGCTGAGTGTCTTCAGTAGCTTCTTCCTGTGTATTGATAGGAGCCTCTGTAATTATCGGAGCAACAGGAGTTTCTACCTCTTCTTCTCTAGGTTTAATGATTACTTCGTGCACTTTGGCGCTTTTTGGTTTCTCGGTTTTTACATCATTTTCGTTGATAATCTTCTTGAATTTTTCTGCGTTATCGTTAGCTACAGAGAGGTTGTTAGCTTCGTTTAATAGTTCAAAATACTTAGTGCTTGCCTTGTTGATTCTGTAGGTAGTTTTTTCGATAATTTCGCAGGATTCTGGTTTTACATCTTTTGCATTATCAGGGAAGTTTTCGTAAAAATATTTGCCAAGCTCGATATATGCCTGATTTCTGGTTTCGGTATCATTCTTAATAATCTGTCTGAGTCCTGCAGCTTTAGCGCGTAGGCGAGCTTTATCCATGACAGCCTGAGTTGCTTCCTGTGCAACATCAGCAGCGTATTTAAGACCTGACTTAATATCGTTAGTAATAGCCATAAGAATACCTCCTGTAAGTATATTTATATTATGGCAGATAGACTATTTAAAATCAACAACTATTTTTCTTGTCAATATTGTGCAGTGATGCTATAATGAGAATTACAGAAAGTACGGAGGTGATTTTTTGTCGAATGTTATCTCAAAAGAGGTTGCGTGCCCTCAGTGTAATGAAATTACAAATGCACACCTATATATAAGTATAAATGCAACCAACGATCCTCAGTTCAGAGATGAGTTACTCAGCGAGAATCTGCTTAAATGGAAGTGCGAGAACTGCGGTTACGAAGGCAGATTTACATATCCGCTTTTATATAATGATATGAAGCGTAGATTTATGATATATCTCATACCTCAGATTGACCGTTTTCAGCTTGAGGACAGATCGCTTGAGGAAGACTATAGAAACTTAAAAGGTATCACCAAGCGTATCACTCCGGACTTTAACTCGTTCAAGGAGAAAGTATTCATATTCGAATCAGGTCTTGACGATATGGCGGTTGAGCTGACAAAGCTTGCTATCAGCGAGACAGTTGCAAGCAAGCATAATCTCCCTCGCGTTGAAGAGGGATACCTATCCATGTATAATCGCGAGACTAACACTATGGGATTTACGTTTTTTGTAGGCGAAAATCACGAACCGTATGTCCAGTCCGCAAGACTCGAGATATACGCACGTTCTGCGCAGATTGTGTCTCAGGTTGGAGAGCACGACAAAAAGCTCTCTGGATTTATCAAAATTGACCGCGAATGGGCAGAAAATACATTATTCAGATATAAAAGACAAAATACAAAAGAAAAGTAAGATAAAACCGGCAACCTATACGGCTGCCGGTTATTTGTTTTATTCAAGCTCCATTGTTTGTGTGTTGAATATATATTCGTTGTGATCAAAATCTTCGAGAAAATAGTTGTGCGTACTCACAAACGAGTAGCGATCAATGTTTCGAAAAATCTTAAAAGTTTTATCAGTACAAGCGATGTCACCGTATTCAGTGAAAAATGTTGAAGAAAAGCCGCTGCGTACAAGAGAGTCCGCCTCTCGTTCTGCATCGGTTTTACCAAAATGTGTAAGCTGAGCGTAGTCACCCTCGCTTCTGTCCCACGCAGGGTCACAGGTGTAGAATTTATCATTGTACTTAAAGATATTCCACATATGTGACTCACCCTGATCGCGACAAGGACCATAAACGCAGAAGCAGTCGACCCCAAGCTGCAGCAGTGCAAAGCGTAGAGTGTATGCAAAGCCATAGCACACACTTTTTTCGGTTTTCAGTGCTTTGTAGATTTCATCGGCAGGATAGTGAAAAAGCGGAGAGTCAAGGTCCATATCCTTAGTACGACCGTGATCGTAAACCATTTTGCGTGCAACAGCACCATAGACGTTTAAAATCCTGTCGAGTAAGTTATCATCTTTAGTTGCATGAGTGTTTACAATGTCTAAAAACTCGTTGTCAATAAATGTGAGCATATCGTTTTGCTCGTCTTTAGAGTATGCATAAGTAAAGCTCACGGTACCATCATTGATAACATGACTTTTCACAAAAAAGTAGTACGGACTTTGCATTAATAGATCAAGCAAATACACGTTTTTTTCAGTGTTTTCAGATAGAGTTATACTGTCTTTTTGTGATAGCATAGCATCCATGAGAGCTTGATACAGAGCTGTGTCGGTATCGTCCATATGAAGTTTGTCGTCAGGTTCTACAACGTAGTGGTTTATCTTTGTAATAACCTGATAAGAAGTATCGGGAGGCTCAGCTGAGGTGTTGTTTTCATCAATATTTTCTGTGTTGCACGAAGCAAGTGAAAACAAAAAAACAATAGCCAGAGCAAATGCAATCAGACGTTTCATTAAATATCCTTCAGATTAAAAAGTTTTTGTGCGTTTTTGTACATGATTTTGTCGTAGGTTTCTTTATCTACCATAGATTTGAATTCATTAAAATAAGCTTGATAAAGTGAACGGTCGCCTTTGCCGTTGTTTAGGTAAGTGTCTTTGCCATCAATCGGAGCATCAGAACCGAACATGATTTTATTATCGCCACAGACTTCCAAGAATCTCAGTGTGCTTTCAATACTAACCCATGTAGTATCGCCATAAAGGTTAGGCAGCTTGCTGATAAGCTCTATTGCTTCACTGTTGTTAGTACCAAGCCCCATGTGTACCATCACAAAATTCACATCAGGGTAGTTTTTTGCAACTTCATATACAAGCTTAACGTTGTCGCAATCTCCATTTCCTGTATGAGTTACAACAGGTAATGAGTATTTTTGTGCAAGCTTAATATAGTTATCAATAAGCTCGCTGTCAAAATGCAAGTTAGAGTGATATGGGTGAAATTTAATAGCTTTGACTATATCGAGATTATCTTTTAATAATTGCTCGATAGTGTCTGTACTTTCGTATGGATTAACCCACAACGCAACAGAGATTTTACCCTCGTTTTTGCGCGCAAAGTCGATTACTTTACGATTAGTATCCACGTGGTTTTGGCGCAGCAACTCAGGGATAGGTTGTTGAGTGTGGTCGTGAGTGACGCATTCTGTATTTGAAACAATACAGTGATCAATAGAGTACTCTTTCATCATATACAGGATGTGCTCTTCTTTCATATTAAACCCTAGTGATATGCCTATGTGGGTGTGAGTATCAATAATCATTTTGTCCTCCATAGAATTTATACTAATAATATACTGCAGTTTTATAAGAGGGTCAATAGAAAAAACCGACTAAAGCTTTTCTTTAGTCGGTTTTTGTAATCTTAATTTATATTACAGCTCTTCAAAACGTCCTACTAGGAAAAGCTGAATTCTTGATGCATCAAGAACTGAAACTTCGCCGTCGCCGTCTACATCAGCAGCTTCCATGCAATTGTCAGCGATTTCCTTTTTGTCGACTAAGTGAAGTTGGATTAGAGAAGCATCGAGTACTGAAACTTCGCCGTCGCCGTCAGCGTCGCCTTTGAGTACTGGAATCTCGCTTGGAGTATAGTCTGAGAAATACTGTGAAGACATCCATGCAACACGTGAGTTAGTCCAATCTATCATATACTGATACTCAGCATCGAAAACATACTCATCGTAGAAAGTATAGTTGCTGTCCTGTGTATAGTCAATGCCTACTACTTGACCGTGTTTGTTATATTCGTAAACAGCATGGCACTGTTTGAGCATAGTGTGGTCTGCAATCCACTGTGGCTCCTGAATAATATCCCAACGGATAAAGTTCATAGCAGCACTCTTTGTGAGATAGTTTTTGTAAACATCACTTGAGTAGAGCTCTGTGTCAGAAAGGTTTGTGCCGTTTAATCTATTCTCTATTGCAGGTACGAACTGTTCAAACCATACAGTAGGGATCACATCGTTTAATGCATCACAGTTAGCGATAGATTCTTTGAGGAAGTTAGGGCCACGATAGCCGTTCTTATATTTTGCAAACCAGCCTGTTGGTTCTTCGTAGTCATCAATTCCCATACGGTCGAGGTCACCCTCTACGCCCTGTGCGTTACCTAATGAGTTGTCGTAGTCCCATACAGGAGAAGCGTAGAATTTGTAAGCACCGTTTTCGTCAGGCTTGTATACAAAGAAGAATGAGCCTGCACCTGCGTCCCAGTTTTTGCCTAGTTCGTTGATAAGGTAAACCTGCGCGAGAGATTCAATATCAATATAGTCGTTGATATTTTCAGCGTTTTGTGTAAGCTTTGTGTACATCTGGTCGTACTTAGCTTTGATAAAACGCTGAACTTTAGCGTAACCCTCATCGCCCTTTGCAAGTTCAGGAGCCTTCATTGTGAGGTTGTTGCCGTTGCCTGTTCTTACTGTGAAGTCATCTTCGTCAGGACCTGCGTCGATTTCGCAAACAAACTCAAACGCTGTCTGTGTGCCTGCTACGTAGTTTAAGTAATCTTCGTCATCGATATCAGGTATAAGAGTGTTTTTGCCTACGTCTACTTTCTCGCACATCTGGTAGTTGCCCAGATACTCGCCGTTTACGTAAAACTCAACAAAGCGGGAATCAGAAGCGTATGGTACGCCGATTTCGTCAGCGAGGTCGTAGAGCAGACGGTTACGAGTTAATGAAGCGTCTTGGAAATTGGAAATAAGAGAAAACTTCTTGCATTTCTGCATAGTGCCAACTTCAATAGCATCATCGTATGTAACGTTGAAGCCTTTCTTGTCAGCATCCCATGAAGTATTACCTCTACCTTTTATTTTCTTAACAGTAGTGTTGTCTACGTTGCCATTGTCATCTAAAACAGCACCTGTAGCTTTGGCATCGTTTGACTTGTCATCTGTCAGGTAATCCCACAGATTCATACCATCAAAATCAGCAGTGTTGTTAATAAACAAAGCACCTTCTGCGCTTGAGCGCATAACAACGGCGGTGTAATCTTTGTCGTCAATGGTTACATTGAATTTTACGTTATCTTTATAAGGCACTTGTGCTGTAGAGTTGGCAGCTATAGTAACTGAGTTAACTTCTGCTTCGCTTTCATAAGCATTATAGATTTCGAGTTCTTCTGCATTTGTAGAGCTTGGCATGAAGAAGTACATTGTTGAGTCTTTTTCGTACCATTTAACCCATGCTTCACTCTCGTTAGCTGTGTCAGTTGCGTGAGCATACAAACCGACAGTAGTTGCAGCGGTTACTGTTGTGTTTGACGCTGACGATGATAGTGTAGCGCATGAGAACAGTGATACCGCCATCATAACTACGAGTATTATACTAAGTATTTTTTTCATAATATTTATCCTCTCAAACTTAGCTCTGCCAAAATGACAGAGCTAAGAAATTTAGTTATTCATTTAAAATTTACAGCTTACAGCTCATCAATCAGCTTTGCTAAGAAACGCTGGATAAGTGTAGCGTCAATAATAGCGAGCTCATTGTCGCCGTTTATGTCACCAAGCTCGAATGCTTTACCAACAAGTTCTGATACTTTAGCTACGTGAAGCTGAATATAAGTAGCGTCCATAATAGAAACTTCACCATCTAAAGTTGTATCGCCCTTCTTGTATTCAACTTCTTTCTTTGTTCCGCTGAAAACAATGTTGTTGATTGCAAGTTCGCCACCGGTTGGGTCAACGTCTGTTGTGCTGCCGCTGACAGTTACGTTAGAAGTAGGAACAAGACGGATGATAACAGACTCTTTGTTATCGATAGCGCTTGATAGAGCTGTATTTTCAAAGTAAGGAGTCATAAGCTTGCGCTTGTTCATTTCGATTGTAGCAGAAACTCCATCCATATCAGTGAATGTTTCACCGTCAAAGCTATACTGCATCTTCCATGTACCTGGGCATTTCTTAGAACCTGCCATATACGCTGTGAAAGTGATGTCCGTATAACCAAGAGTTGAAATCTCAAACTGAACATAAGGTGTGCCCCAAAGGTTGTTTGTACCTGCAGGCATAATCGGAACAATGTTTACTTCGTTTGTGCCGTATTCAGCAATTGACCATTCAAGTGAACGAGGGTTTAGACCATCTATTGTACCTGTGAGGATACCGTTACCTGTTGTAGCGTTGTAGCCTTCTTCTTTAGTGCCGTATTCTGTAAGCTTTTCTTCAGCTATCTTGCCATTTGGATCAAACTGCCATGCAGCGATAGCGTTTGTTAAGTCAAGTTCTGGCTCCGGATCAGGAACAACTGGTTCTGTTGGAGGGTCAGTCGGAGGCTCGGTAGGAATGACTTCAGATGGTGTGTAGTTATCAAAATACTGTGATGACAACCATGCTGTACGAGAGTTTGTCCAGTCAATCATATAGTCAAACTCAGCTAAGAAATCATATTTATCATATGAAGTAGCACGTGAGTCTTTGGAGTAGTCAACTCCTGTTACCTGACCATATTCGTTGTATGTATATGTTGCGTGGCTTTGAGTGAGTGAAGAGTGGTCAGCAATCCAACCTGAATCAGTAGACATAGCCCAACGGATATAGTTCATGTCTGCACTCTTTTTTAGGTATGCAAGGTAAACATCAGCCGAGTAGAGTTCTGTGTTATCATGACCTGAACCATTGAGCAGATTCATAATAGCAGGAAGGAATTGTTCGAACCATACGGTTGGGATAACGTTGTTTAATGCGGAGCAGTTTTTGATAGAGTCAGTAAGGAAGTTAGGACCACTATATCCGTTTTTAAGACTTGAGAACCAACCAGTTGGCTCTGTATAGTCAGTAACACCTAATTCTCTTAAGTCAGAGGCTACGCCGTCAGCGTTACCTAATGAGTTGTCGTAATCCCATACAGGAGATGCAAAGAACTTGTAGTTGCCGTTTTCATCAGGTTTGAATACAAAGTAGAAAGAACCTGCGCCTGAGTCCCAGTTTTTGCCAAGTTCGTTGATGAGATAAACCTGAGCAAGAGATTCCATATCAATGTAGTCGTTTACATCGCTTGCGTTTGATGTGATTTTGTTCCACATTGTGTCGTATTTATCTTTAATGTAGTCTTTGACTTCGTTATATCCTTCGTCAGAAGATGCAAGCTCTGGAGCTTTCATGGTAACTTTGTTTCTGTTACCCATTGTGATATTGAAATCGTCAGCAGATGGAGCGTTATCAATTTCACAAACAAATGAGAAGCCTTCCTGTGAGCCATCGAGGTAGTTTAAGTAATCTTCTTCGTCTACATCAGGGATGAGAGTGTTTTTGCCAACGTCTACTTTTTCGCACATCATGTAGTTACCGATGTACTCACCGTTGATATAGATTTCAGTAAAACGTGAATCAGAAGCATATGGTACGCCTACTGCGTCTGCAAGGTCATAGAGAATTCTGTTTCTTGCAAGAGCAGGGTCCTGGAAGTTAGAGATGATAGAGAACTTCTTGCATTTCTGCATACCGTCAAGCGAAATAGCGGAATCAAAATTAAGGTTGAAGCCTTTTTTGTCTGCGTTCCACGAGGTGTTACCTCTACCTTTGATTTTCTTTATACCTGTTGGGTCGAGGTTGCCCTCGTCGTCTAAAGTAGCAGCAGTAGCAGATGTGTAGTTTTCTTTGTCATCTGTCAGATAATCCCAAAGATTTAAGCCGTTAAAATCAGATGTGTTATTTACAAACAGTGCAGCCTCTGCGCTTGAGCGCATAAATACTGCTGTGTATGTTTTGTTGTTGCCTGTAACAGTGTATTCTGTTCCCTCAGTGTAGTTGATAGTGCCAATTGTATGAGGAGCAATAGTGACACCGTTAATTGTCATATCTGAGGAATAAGCGTTGTAAATCTGAATCTGGTTTGCGTCTGTGCATGTTGGCATGAGGAAGTAGCGTGTACCACTCTTGTCATACCATTTAACCCATGCTTCAGATTCCTTTGAGTCAGCTGAATATGCGTGAGCAAAAAGACCGGTTACACCACTGCCTGTTGCAGCTGTTACATTAGGAACACCAATTGTGATGGTATCAGAAACAGAACCTATGCCTACAACTTCTCCATTTGTGTCAGTAGCTGTAACTGTAGCGGTAATGCCTACAGCACCGTTTTCTTCAGCAGTGAAACTATATGTTTTAGTGTTGCTGACTACTTCACCATTAGCTTTGATTTCGTAAGCGTAGTTGATACCGTCTATTTCGTCGAGCTCTATAGTAGCTGTGAATGTGTCGCCGATGTCACCTTGCTTTGCAGAGAGTGTGAGTTTAGGGTTAACGTTAATTTCATAGTAGCGGAGTTTTTCGCCCGCATCATCCCATGAAATACCGCCGTCAATGGTTACCATATTATAGCCTGACGCGTAGTCGGCAGCAGTAAGAACGATAGAGCAGTTCCACAGCTTGACGTCGTTTCCGCGCCAGAAACGCATAGCAGTTTTGCCTGCGTCAGCTGCGGTAACAGTATACTTGTATACGCCTTGGTCAGCAATATACTCAACACCTGTGCGTGGGTCATACTGTGATTTGTCAGCGTCAGCGATTATGACGGATACGCCGCCATTGTCTGCACGTGAGTATTCAGTAAAGTTTGCGTACATAATTGCATTTGAAGAGGTCCATTCTTCAGGAGAAATGATCTGCATATACAGAACATCGCCTTCTTCAAATGTCGCTTGTGCAGCAGCGGATGGGAGTATTGTTATAAGCGAGAAAGCTATAACAATCGCGAGGAATAAGGATAATACTTTTTTCATAAAATTCACCTCGTGTTGAGTTAGCTTTAACAAGCCGTAGATATAAGTCCAGAGATATTTAGACTCATAGAGCTACAGCTTAAACTATCACACTTACAGTATACATTAAGCAAGCGTAATATTTCTATAAACATTATATACAGAATTTTTGCAGCCTTTTTGTAAGTATAAACAAAGCACAGTATCGGCAGGATAAAAAACGCATAAAACATGGCAAAAAATTGTTATAAAACGTTGATTTATCAACATATCAAACAGTTTTGGAATAAAAATTAGATTTGCACAAGAGTGAAAACATGGTATAATATTTAAGTATAAAATTCACATTAAACTGAAAATGCAAAAGTAAAGTGAGTGATACCTATGTCTAAAAAAAGAAAGATAATTATTACTTCGGTAGTTGTGCTGGTTGTGACAGCAATTATATTATGCGTTTTGCTTTTTGACAGTGCATCAATAGGAGAGAATGTCAAAGGTGAGCTCTACTACTCTGACAACAGTACTTCTTTTTGCACTAACATTACAGATGAAGAAAGCACAGAAATTGCAAAAATGATTAACGGTAAGCCAATGCACTTTTTAGATGATTCTGTATACAGATTCAGCGATGAAGTTTACCTTAGCTTTGAAGATGGTGAAGAAATAAAAAACTACTATATTGACTGCAATGGTTGTGAAGCGTTGCGTTATGATGACAGGGTTATTTACCTTGAAATCGAAGAAACAGAACGCCTTATTGAAATACTGACGATCTACAGTGTGGAATTCCCTATTAATTGATACTTAAGCCTCCCTTTTTGGGAGGCTTTTTTGTTTGCATATATTTACAGCATCTAAGGGTGAATTTACCCGCTAAAAAATGTAACTGAAGTTGAATTTTCGACCACTTAAGCAAATTCTTATGACAAAAAACGGCTTCTGCGGTATAGTATGGGCACAACAGAAAGCGCAGGTGATAACGAAATGAAAAAGCATAAACTGAGTTGAGGTATGCAAATATAAGGAGTGTAGATAAACTCGAGTTTTTCTATGGTAATTTAAAACAATGAGGTGTATAATATGCACGTAAAACAAATCAGAGGTGGACAAAATGAAAGTAACATTTGAATCAGCAAACTTAGCTGAAACAGAAGTTGTGGTCAGAGGCGACATAACAAGCTCAGATGTCGCACAGGTACTTGAGTATCTTAAAAGTATGAGTTCATCAGCAGCAAAGAAACTGCTGCTATATAAAGAAGACGAACAGTTTCTGATAGATCCTGTTGATGTAGTTTACATAGAAGTAACTGAGAGCAAAGTACAGGTTGCTACTGAAACAGAGAGATTTGATTGTAAGAAGAAGCTGTATGAACTCAAAGACACGCTCAACAACGCAAACTTTGTACAGATAAACAAAGGTACATTAGTTAACATTGATTTTGTGAAATCAGTTCAGGCGGAGTTTTCCGGTAACTACACATTAAGGCTAAAGAATAGCAAAGAGATATTGACTATCTCAAGAAAGTATTTTAAAGAATTCAAAAGTAAGATTTAATGGAGGAATTTACCATGAAATTTAAAGATTTATTTTTTGCAGTACTCACAGGTATCGGCATCGGTATTCCTGTTACACTTATTTGTATGATCAGCATCGGTGGATATAATGCCGTCGTGCAGGAGTTTTTAGTATGGACTATCGCATCAGCACTTTTCGGTGTATTGTCAGCGATTACATTGAAAAACGATAGAATGAACCTTATTTTATCAACAGTTCTTCACTGTTTAGGCTGCCTTACAATTACCATAAGCGCTTGTGTCATTATCGGCTATGGTGATAACTTGTTGGATATTATGCTTACAGTTGCTCCGGTATTTGCTGTAGTGTATGCATCAATCTACCTTATTAGCTTCATTTCGATGAAGAAAAACGCAAAGAAAGCTAACGAAGCACTCAGTAAAAAGTAAGCGTAAGTAGAAAAAGTCTCCCAAATAGGGAGGCTTTTTCTTTTGGCTTTACTTTTAATACTAAAATTTCGATAATATTTTCACAATTTTTCCAAAACACGGCACAAAACATCTTGCGAAAAAGAAAGTTGTGTTTTATAATATATCTGTATGAGTTTGTCTCATCAAGAAATTCTGAAAGGAGTTAGTACAATGATTTATTCACACGAAGTTGAAAAAATGTGTACTGTAGCAAAGGGCCCTAAGCACGGTCCTGCACCTATCCCTGAAGAGGGCAGATGGGTAAAATCTTATGAAATTAAAGACATTTCCGGCCTTTCACACGGTATCGGCTGGTGTGCTCCACAGCAGGGTACTTGTAAATTAACACTCAATGTTAAAGACGGTATTGTTGAGGAAGCGTTAGTTGAAACAATCGGTTGTTCAGGTATGACTCACTCAGCTGCTATGGCTGCTGAAATTCTCCCTGGCAAAACACTGCTCGAGTGTCTTAACACAGACCTTGTTTGTGACGCTATCAACACAGCTATGAGAAACATCTTTGAGCAGCTCGCTTATGGCCGTTCACAGACAGCTTTCTCAGAAGACGGTCTTCCAATCGGTGCTGGTCTTGAAGACCTTGGTAAGGGCCTTCGTTCACAGGTTGGTACAATGTACTCAACAAAGGCTAAGGGCGTTCGTTATATGGAAATGGCTGAGGGCTATGTAATTAAGATTGCTCTTGATGAGAACAACGAAGTTACAGGTTATCAGTTTGTTAAGGTTGGCAAGATGATGGAAGATATCCGTCACGGTATGTCACCAGACGAAGCTTACAAGAACAACATTGGTCAGTACGGCCGTTTTGACAACGCTGCTAAGTACATTGACCCAAGAGAAGAATAAGGCAAGGAGGAATCTCAAATGGCAGTTAAATTTGAAAGTATGGAAAGAAGAATGCCTAAAATCGAGAAGTGCCTTGCTCAGTATGGTATTGCTAATCTCGAAGAGGCTTTACAGATTTGTGTAGATAAGGGTTTCAACCCATACGATATCGTTAAAGAAGTTCAGCCAATCGCTTTTGAAAACGCTGGTTGGGCATACACACTTGGTTGCGCAGTTGCTATCAAGAAGGGTGTTACAACAGCTGCTGATGCTGCTGAAGCTATCGGTGAAGGCTTAGAGGCTTTCTGTATCCCTGGTTCAGTTGCTGAGCAGAGAGCAGTTGGTCGTGGCCATGGTAACCTCGGCGCAATGCTTTTAAGAGAAGAGACAAAGTGCTTTGCTTTCTTAGCTGGTCACGAGTCATTCGCTGCTGCTGAAGGTGCTATCGGTATCGCAAGAAACGCTAACAAAGCTAGAAAAGAACCATTAAGAGTTATTCTTAACGGTCTTGGTAAAGATGCTGCTTACATCATCTCAAGAATCAACGGTTTCACATTTGTTGAGACAGAGTTTGACTACTTCACAGGCGAGCTCAAGATCGTTTCTGAGAAAGCATTCTCAGACGGTGAGAGAGCTGCTGTTCGTTGCTATGGTGCAGATGACGTACGTGAAGGTGTTGCTATCATGCAGTTTGAAAACGTTGGTGTATCTATCACAGGTAACTCAACTAACCCAACTCGTTTCCAGCATCCAGTAGCTGGTACATACAAGAAGTGGGCTATCGAAAACGGCGTTAAGTACTTCTCAGTAGCTTCTGGTGGTGGTACAGGTCGTACACTTCACCCAGATAACATGGCTGCTGGTCCTGCTTCATACGGTCTCACAGACACAATGGGCAGAATGCACGGCGACGCTCAGTTTGCTGGTTCTTCATCAGTTCCTGCTCACGTAGAAATGATGGGTCTTATCGGTATGGGTAACAACCCAATGGTTGGTGCAACAGTTGCTTGCGCAGTTGCAGTATATAATGCAATGAAATAATTGAAAAAACCGCATTACAATCAGGTTTTTTGCAAATTTATAAAGTTACAGGGTTTGAAGTCAAACGGCTTTAAACCCTGTTTTTTATTTTCAACATTGCAAATTTTCAACTTTTTTTCAACATTTGTTTTCAAAACCTATGTAAATAAGCTACTTTTATTAAAAATAATATGCAGAAAAAATCACCTCATATCATATATTTTGATATGCAGAAACTTCTTCCTCATAACATAATTTTAGAATATAAAAAATAACCGAAAAGGAAATCCTTCTCGGTTATCTGTCTAAGCTGTTTTCAGTTTTTCTGATAGTTCTTTTATTTCTTCCGCTGTTAGCGATTTTAGAATATCATCAACATTCCTTTTGGAATTTAGTTTCTCAATAACTTGGTTAAAGACAGCTTCTTCCAAGTGCATATACATTTGAGTGATGGTTGATTGCTCTTTATGACCCATCAAGCTTTTTATGATATATTCTTCAAATCCCAACGACCTCATTCTGGAAGCATAAGTGTGTCTGAGGGAGTGAAAATTAAAGGTTGCCGAAATAAGGTCATTACCTTCAAATCCGTGAATTTTTCTGGTTACACGGTCCATATTGCCAGAGTTAAAATACTTTCCGTTTTGACGTCGGAAAACGAAGTCCAATTCATAACCAATTCCAGATTGATTAAGAATTCCGTTCTCATAATCATCTGCTACTGTTCTTGTAGTTCGTGAGTTAAAAGAAGCAAAATCAGTAAAATAAACCGGAGAGGTTCTACGAGTATAGAAATACCTCTTGAACTTGTCTCCATACTTTTTCCGATTTGCCTTTTGGCAGATAAGTTCGTTTTTTAGTAACTGCTCGACTTCTGCTGTCAATGGCACTGCTCTTTTGCTTTCGTATTTCGGATTTGACACATAATACTTAAAATCAGATAGTGCAGGATGTTCGTTGAGTTGTTTCTGCTCCCATTCGTTAGGAGTATAACTCTTGGTTCTTCTCTGAACCTGTCTTACAATAAACATAGTGTGAGTTTCAAAGGAAATATCATTCCAGGTAAGTCCAAAAACTTCTGCTAATCGCAGACCACAGTTTTCCATCAGCTTGATAGCTAAGTTTTGCTGACAGCCAGCAGGGTATAGTTCGTAAATCTGTTGCAGGACTTCTGTGGTAATAGCATTTCTGAATTGACCTGATTTTACTTTATTTGGTTGTTTGCGAGTATTATGTAGTGTTGCTGATAAAACGGGATTTTTAGCAATATATTCACTTTTGACAGCATAATTAAAAGACTGTCTTAATAGAGCTCTGACATTTTGCAGAGTACAGTTTGATATAGTGGAATTCATATAGATGTCATCATTTAAGAAAACCTCTATCTCTGTTGTTGATATATCTGCTAACGCACAATTGCCAAACTTAGGGAATATTAAGTTTTTAAACAACTTTTCATACCCATACATCGTGCTTTCCTTAACCAAAGAACGTTTATACGGAATCCATAGGTCTTCTATGTAATCAGAAAATCGCATACGAGAGATTTTGCTGTCTGTTTTAGTTGTAGGGGTAAAACCTTTATAGAGTTCATCGAAGTATTGTTCGCCTGCTTTGAGGGCAGATTTTTTACTTAAAAAGCCACTTTTAGTAGCGAATTCTCTTTTGCCGTCCTTAGTGCGATAAGGCATTTCAAAGCGGTAAGACCAGGATGTGCTACCATCTTTTCTTTTGTATTTTGATTTGAACACATGAACTACTCTGTTAGTTTCTTTTGCTGTACTCATAAAATCACCCTCCTTAGGCAGATAGAACATAATGGTTCTGAGGATTGTTAAAGTCAATAACTTGTCCTTCTATTTCTTTTAAGAAATCAGCAAGTGCTTCGTGTCTTACTTTTAGACCGCCGATGTTTAATGCAGGAAGACGGTTAGAATGGATAAGTATATATACTCTGTCCTTGCTAATAGATAACAACTCTGCTACTTCCTTAACTGTATATAGTTTAATATCGTTTTGAATGATAGTATATAAAACTCATTCTAATGATACTCCCGAGCGATAAGGACAAAGAAAAAACAGGACAAAATGCCGTAGGCAAAATGTCCTGTTTAATTTATTGATATTCTAAAATTACGCCACCCACATCAAATGTATAGGTTCTGATTTCATTTTCAGTAAGTGAAAATTCACACTCTACCTCAGAAAATGTTTGACTTACAAAATTATCACAAGTTAAAGGACTATCCAAAATCAAAGTGAGATTTGCAACTACTTCCGTTTCCTGTGTTACAGGGTCAAGTACTTGTGTTTCTATCTCTCCCATTTCAATAGTAAAATCCGAATGGTCGTCAGTAGTTCCTTCAAGATAAACGCTGAGTGAGCCCGTGCCACCGCTTTCAGTCAGATTCTTAATATTGAAAACAAACTCATTGTTAGAAGCAAAGTTTGCAGGATAATATCCAGTGCCTTTCCAAGTGCCGTTAATTGTATCGACTGTACCTGCCTCTTTGGTTTCGCCTATATCAATAACTTTCCATATATTGTTTAAGTATTCAAACTTAATGGTGTCTGTGTATGTGAAATTAACAAAGCCTTCTTTACCTTCATATTCATATACATTTGTACAAACATAGCCACCCTCTGAGAATTCGCTCGATTTAGGGTTGTTTAAAATGTCCTCAGACAACTGCTTTACATCTGTGTTTTCATCTGAATAAGTGTTATAGCAACTGACAGCATCAAACTTGTTTTTAACCATAGGTGCCTCTATGGCTGTTGTGATACCGTGCATTGCAAAGAAAAGTCCGATAGAAACAAGAACGATTGCAATAGCAGAGCCAATCGCTATAAACTCTTTTTTATTATTAACACAATAATAACGAATATCTGTAAAGTATGTATAAATAGTAAAGATAGCAGGACATACAATCAGCGCTAAAACTGCACCGAGGATACCTACTGCTATGGAAACGGCAACAGTTACTAAATCAAAAGGAAACGGAAGGAGAAACCAACCGAATATAGCACATCTGGATAATATATTCCAACCAAATTTTAAAAATTTTAATGGTGAAACCAGCAATGCGGATATGATACCTAATACCCACAAAACCCCTGCAAAACCAAGAAAGTGAGTTCTCATTTCGGTCATTACTATAATAGGGGCAAAAGAAGTAATAATTGCAAAGAAAGCACAGAATGCTCTTATATAGTGCCAAGCACCAGCAGGCTGTTCATCAGAAATCACTTCTGTTTCCATTACTTGTGTTTCATGCTCGTTCATTCTGTATAGCTCCTTTACTTGAACTTCTTAACTTTTGTTATAGGCAAATTAACTCCGACTTTTGTTTTAAATACTTCTAAAAGTCTTCTCATTTCTTTTTCATCTGAATGAGCCTGTCGGACACCTTTTCCTCTTACGAAGAAACGTGCGATACAAGGCTTATAGGTCATAACCTTTTCATCATTCAGACGAACATCATATGTCAGAACTGCTGAAAACAAGCCTGTAACATCTTTCATACCAACTTGACAAAATTCTAATTTTGATACATCACGGGCAGAAAACATATGATATTTGTCGTAAGAAAAGATTTTATTCATTGACTTCTCGTATTGCTTGACACTGTATTCTGAATTTGCAGTATGAAATTCAGTCATACTGAAATGACCGTCAGGGGTAATGTAACAAAAACTAATCGGGAGTGCTTCTTCTCCTGTATATGTGGGATAGGTTGCTTTTTCTGCTAAGTAAGTGCAAAACATTTTTGCAATATCCACATCTTTGTATTTTTTCTTTGTTGCAGCTTTTAGATTGGCAACCTTTACTGAAAATCTCTGACCATCTTGTTTAGCTTCGTTTTCGTATTTACGGCTACATTCGCTACAACAACTTAAACTTAGATAAGTCAGACCATCTCCGAATTGAAGTGTTCCTGCCTCACTTGAACCGAAAAATTTGTCCTGATACTCCTTGCCGCAAAATGGACATACTTTTGTTTTTGCCATAGAAACTTCCCTCTTTCTGTTGTTTTTGAAAATATTGAGTTTTGAACTCCTATCAAGAAGAATTATATCACTTATAGGTGATAAAAGTCAATAAAACTATCGCTATAAGATATAAAATATATCACCTATGGGTAGTATAATTTAAATATATTAAACTTTTTGAGGTGATTGCTATGAGTGAAACTGCATTTCTCAAAGAAATGGGACAAAGAATTATGCTTCGCAGAAAATCTCTCCGTTTAACCCAAGAAGAACTTGCTGAAAAGATAGATGTTTCTACACAGATGATTTCAAATTTGGAGCTTGGCAAAAAAGCAATTCGCCCAGAAAACTTAGCAAAAGTGTGTGATGTTCTTGATGTTAGTGCAGACTATGTATTAACAGGTGCAAAAAGACAAAAAGAGGAAGTAAATATTCTGATTGAAAAGCTGATGGAACTTTCCGAAAACGAGTTAAAAATTATCAGTAGTATGATAAATTATATGTCTGAAAAAAGTTAAAGGCGTCGCTATTTTTAGCAGACGCCTTTACTTAAAAAATTATGTATGCAGTAATTTTTTACTCATAACTTTTTGATAAATGTAGAAAATAAAATTTTCAACATTTTTTCTACATTATTCCAGGACAGATAGGGACAAATAAGGATTTGGGATTTTAAAAACACCCCAAAAACACCGTTTTTTCGGGTAAAAAAGGCTATGAGGCAGAAAAAAAGATATGAGGAAGAAAAAACCATGTTTTGATTAAGTGGGTAACAACCCAATGGTTGGTGCTACAGTTGCTTGTGCAGTTGCAGTTTACAACGCACTTAAATAATCAAGGTTTTAAGCCGTTTTGCTGATAATAAGCAAAAATTTAGGGAGGGTATTTTTACCCTCCCTTTCTTATTTCCATTCATATAGTTAGACCCATCATTTTGTAGGTTTTCCATAATGATGGGTCTAGTGTTTTGTGTTGTAAAGGGCGATCAGTCTATGAAATTGATGAGATGCACGCAGACCACATTATGCCTTGGAGCAAAGGTGGAAAAACAGTAAGAGAAAACTGTCAAATGCTTTACGAACATCACAACTTATTGAAATCAAACAAATAAAGGAGGAATGAGCCAAGGCTCATACCTCTTTTGTTTAAAGTGTTATCACCACGTACCAACGTTGTAGCCGTCGCCTGTTTTTGAATTCTGTGCGTAGTATTTTGCTACTCCGCCTTTGTACGAAATATCGACTGTCTGAACACTTCCGTTAGTGAAGATAATGTATTGTGCACCATTAGGTACTTCGAATGTATACAGCGTTTCGCCATATTCATTAGTGCCTGACTTTGTCATAGCTTTTCCCGGCCATGTTGTCATTTGGGTGTTCGAGTCACTCCAGTAATAACAGTAGAGCGTGCCACTCCAGTTGAGCGAATTTGTGAATGTTACGTTGTTTCCCGTAACAGGGGTGGTAGGTTTTACGGTTGGCTCTGTAGGTGTTGTTGGAGGCTCGGTTGGAATGATTACCTCTGTGTAGTCGATTTTTTGACCGACGTTTTCAGTACCTGAGAGCTGTGCTACATAGCGTTGAATTAATGTTGCGTCAGTAATATTTACGTGTTTACTCATATCACAGTCAGCAAACTCGAGATAGAGTTCATCTTCTGTGATAATACTGGCGAGAAATCTCTGTGCAATAGTTGCGTCAACGATGTTAATCGTGCCGTTGCCGTCTGTATCTCCGTAAACCATATCATAAACCGTGAAGTTTATCGTTTTTTCTGTATACTCCTTGTACCAATCTGTCAGCGATACGGTAAGTGTGTATTCGCCTGCTTTTTGCGGAGTATAGTTACATACAGTTGTAGTACTGTTCATAACATAATTAGCGGTTGAGTATTTGATGATATTGTCATACCACACTTTGCCGCTACTGTCTTTGATGACAAATCGTGATTGAGGCGTATGTGGACCTGACATCAGACCCTCAAATTCAGTTATGCTGGTAAAAGTCAGCTCTTTTGACACAAGGCCGTTAGGTTTATCAGGCGCCAGTGATACTATCTGAAGCGGTTGGTCAGTTACTTCAATCAGAATGGAGCTACTGGTGGTTTGCTTTGCGTAATCCATTGCTTCAACGGTAACTTTATATGTTGTTTCTTTTTCGAATCTAAACGGATTGTTAGCATATATGCCTGTGTAATTGACTGTTTTTGTTTCACCTGTACTGAGGTCTTCCATAGTGTACTTGTACTGGTACGGTTCATATCCACCTGTTGTCTTGAAATCGAGATAACATCGCTTATTTATGTCAGTAGTTCCGTTTGACAGCTTTAAATCTGTAATCTTAAGCGCATCGTGTTGACCTTTAGTGAAATAGTAGTTAAGTTCTGCTACAGCTTTGTAGTTGTTGCCTGAGTTGTTGTCGATTTTACCTGAATCATCACTAAAATAGAGGTCGACAGAGCTTGTATCTTCGATAACGTATTTGTAGAGGTATCCGTAACGCTCGTCGTTTTCTTCCATTTTTACTTTTGTAAATGTTGAGGAGCCGGATTTTTTATAGTGCAGGTTAGGTTCATCAAATCCGATGTAATATACAACGACATTTTTAGTTGTTTTTTCTTTGAGAGTTTTGCTCCACTCACTTGCGTTTAGAGTTATCGGATAATTGGCGTTAACCTTGTATTCCTTGCCGGTGTACTCGTTTACAAGGGACACACCCTTCACAATTACGGTGCTTGGATCATCCTGACCATCTTTGACGGTTATTGTAAAATCGTAGTCTTCGAAATTAGCGGTCGTAAGAGCAGGCGATAAATCATTCAGCGGATAAAGGAAAGTTGCGTCACACGCGGTTGTTGTACCATTAAAAGCGTGCTTGTCGGTGGTGCCGAAATATCTCGCGTCATCGAGCATATAGCGACTGTATTCACTACCGTGAAGTGAAGCAGAGAAAACAGCGTAGAATCGTGATCTGTTTGCAGTGTTGACCGTGAGTTTTGCGTAGATGTCGTTGCCTTCGTTTACACTAACGTCTATTCTTGTGATTTCATCAAACACACGTCTTCTTTTGCTGTTCTGGGCAACTCCTTCAACACACGAAACATCATTCAAAGAGTCGTAAGAAATCCAGATGAAGCCTTTGTTGCCCCAGTTTGTGCCCCATGAGTTGGCGACTTTCAGAGCGCCCATTTCACCATCGTCTATAGCGTTATTATCGTTAATATCGCACCAAAGGTTGTCGTTGTATCCGACGATAGTCATACGATGTCCGCCTTCAGTAGAAGGAAGCGCGCTCAAGTATTGTTCATTTAAATATTTATCATTTTCAGGAGCATTTGCGTTTGCTTTGAGCTTTTTCTTTCCTTTATCAAGACTTGTTATGTAAGTTGAACATCCGAGTATATCACCATTTGATAATGCGGTTTTAATCGCGAGCAAATCTTCGTCATCAGGAGAAGTGATGTCTTTTCCGTCTTTACCGATATCTTCAAAAAGCTGGTAATCAGCTAAACGATAACGCATCGCCTCTCGCCAGACTTTCTCGTCTGTGCTCCAGCTTAAGTAGTCTTTCGCATCGTATGGTAAAGTTTTTAAAGTAGGACAGCCGTGCTGTTTTAAGATACCGTATACCTGAGCGTAGTTTGTGCCTGAGCCTGTGCCGTGACACAAGAAGTTGAATGTCCACTTCGGTGAGAATGAGTTGTCTTTGGTTGTTGTGACTTTTCTTGCTCTGTTGATTTCGTAAGTGAACTGGTAATAAGAACTTGCGAATGGTACACATGAGTTAAGAGAACCCTGCGTGTCAATTACAGGGAAATAAGGAGACTGACTGTTATCAGCGGATGAAGGGAGAGTAGATGCTCCTGTTACGGCAACAACTTTTTTGCCGGTTTGATTCGCATCTTTAAGTTCAAAGTAATCATCTACTGTCGAGATAACATATGGGTTATCAGTATTTTCTGTTTCAAGGCTTAAGTCGCCCATTCCGAGATCAGAAAAAATATCGTTTGTTTGCAGTGCGCTAGCACTAAAAGGTAAAGATGATACCAGTATAGTAAGCATCATCAATACACAAAGGAGCTGTTTTGTTTTTCTCATCTTTATGACCTCCGAAAATCTAAAGTTATACCGATATTTATTATAACGATGTAATTGTTCAAGTTCAATCAAACTTAGTATAAAGATAAAGAAAAGCTCTGTTTTCATAAAAAAGACGAAAAACAGGGCACTAATTTGTAAGAATAACGCTTTGTTGTTGCGTATATACGGTTACAGTGTTATACTCGAAGAGGATTTATGCGAAACGCAAGGAGGAATTAATGTGAAAATCCAAAGCAAAGTTTTGTCATCGGTGCTTATATTAAGTATTATAGTGTCGATGCTGAATGCTCTTCCGGTAGGAGCAACTGTGTTCGAAAAAACACAGTCATCATTTGAAAGAGTAGAAACCAAGGACGGTATCCGCTACGTTGGTGCTACAGGTAATGCTGAAATCAGTGAAGAAGTGCCAGAAAATACAGTAATCATCAATTCTGTAAGCGATTATAATAATCTGGCACAGAACAGTGATGCTAGTAAAAAGACTGTCGCAACGACTGGTGCAGGCTCGCTGCCGTCGGCGGTTGATAACAGTGCGTCGAGATTTTTCCCTGCTATAGGAGATCAGGGTGGAGTTGGCTCTTGTCAGTTCTGGGCTCAGGTTTACTACCAGTTTACATACACGATGAACAAAGAGATGGGAGTTACAACAACCAAAGAGAACACTTTCTCTCCACAATGGGCGTACAATATTGTTGCCAGCACAGACGAGGTGACTGGTACATATTATGGTCTATACACAATGATGAGAGTACAGGGTAATGTTTTCCAGAGTCAGGTGCCTTACACTGAAGATTTACGATCATTCCATCCAACTGAAGAAATATGGAAAACTTCTATCAAATACAGACTCAAGGATTATCAGAAAATTGCAAGTGTCGGTGAAAAAGATTCTGTAATTACTTCAGCTGACGACGAGGATCTTGCTGTTATAAAAACTGCGCTTGCAAATGGTGATGTGCTTGCTTTTTCAAGCTATATCTATAGCTGGGATATCACTAAATTAAAACAGAATAGCGCCGCTCCTGAAAACAAAAAATATGAAAATCAGGAGTTTTTGCGTGAAGTCGATGGCTCTGAAGGTAGCCATAGACTGTCGCTTGTCGGATATAATGACGATATCTGGTGCGATGTAAACGATAACAACATTGTAGACGATGGTGAAATGGGCGCGTTCAAAATCGCAAACTCGTGGAGCGACAAATGGGGAAATAATGGCTATATGTGGGTTTCTTACGATGCTTTAAATGAAGTTTCGTGTGTGCAGGGCGTAACACCTGAAGCAAAAAGACTGCCTGTTTTTGGTGAGATGAGCCGAATCGATGTTATGCAGTATGGTGAGGATTCACAACTTTACTTAAAATACACCCTTAACACAGCTGACAGAACACAAGTAAAGCTCACAATAAATGCTGAAAAAGACGGCACACCATACTCAAGACAGGTTTACTCAAATATCTTCCACGGGGATAAAATCGCTTATGATGGTTCATCTCAGGCGACAGACGCTACGATGGTCGGATTGCTCAGCAACGTTGTCGAGGGAATAAAGAGTGAGGATTTGAATGGCTACAGTTTGAGTGTTACTTTCGAAGATATGCAAAAAGATGGCAATGTTCTTACGGTAAAAGACGTTGTTTTTGTCGACGAAACCGCAGGAAAAGTTTACGAAGCTGAAAACGCTTATCCACTTACTCTTGATGGAGAAGAAAAAACCATAAAATACACAGAATCAAAACTTAATCACGCTGTTGTTTATTACAGAGGCTACGATAACCCAAAAATAAGTTATAAAATTTCAGACGGTGAGTTTTCGAGTGTGGATATGGTTTACACGGATGAGCGTCGCGGTTACCTGTACAAATATGTAATAGACCTTAAAGAAAACGATAGCGCTTGCATTTACTTTACAGGAGAAAACGGCGATACTGACGATAATTCAGGCGAATGTTATACAGTAAACAGAGGAAATAATTTCTTTGTGACAGAAGATTTGATAAAGCCTATTACCGGTGTGATTACTAAAGATTTGAATTCAGTTATAGACGTTGATGGCGGATGTAATTTTAATATATCAGTTAGTGGTGGTTACGCTCCATATCTGTATCGATACACGTTTACAAATCTCTCAACAAACGAGCAGTTCGTTGAAGAATTCAAAGAAAAACCAAATACAACGTACTACTTCAGAGAGGAAGCAGAATATGAGGTTGCAGTTGAAGTAAAGGATTTCTCGGATAATATAGTTGTCATTAAAGATATAGTCGAAGTAAAGAATATGCCGTTTACCTTCAAAGAAATGTACACCGAAAAACCGGCATATCTTGTAGGCGATAATGTGGTTCTGAATGCGACTACACAGCACGAAAAAATCAAATACACAGGCAGACCGAAAAACATATATGATATTGTTATCACGGATGAAGAGGGTAACGTGTGCCACAAGAGCACCGTTTATTGTAAGACATACAGCCTTATTAAGCGTTACAGCGATGTTGTTGAAAACTTTGCTGTACACAAAAGTGGCAGATACAAAGCGACAATTTCGTCTACGGATGGGAACAATGAGTCTGCACAGATGAGTATTGAGTTTGATGTTTTCGACAAAACAATCGGCGACGCAAACTCTGATGGAAGCATCTCTGTAGTTGATGCTACATTGGTACAGAGAATGCTGGCTAGCATTATTTCTGTGGACGACATAAACAGAGAGCTTTCTGATAGCGATAAAAACGAGACACTCACTATTATTGATGCAACATATATTCAGCGTTATGTTGCACAATTAAACGACTGCGCGAGAGTTGGCGAAAAGGTGGAGTATATCCCACCTGTAGAGCCTACTCAGCCGACAGAACCTGAAACTGAGCCTACACAACCACCAACCCAACCGCCTGTTACTGAAAACAAAGTAACATTCACAAATTCACACAAGTGGAGTGGAGATATATACTGTTATTATTGGAGTGATTCCAACAAAGCGATGACATCATGGCCAGGTGTTAAGATGACATTTGACAGTATAAATGAATATGGTGAGTCTATGTATACGTTTAACGTACCACAGGAAGCGACATATATCATCTTTACTAATGGTGCTGCACAGACAACGGATATAGCCTATCCGGGAGGTGTAGTCAGATATTATCCGATTTATGACACCGACGCTAAAGGTAATAAGTTGGTTAATACATGGTAAATTTAGTTTGAATAACAAGTACAAAAAGCCCGTACGATTCCGTACGGGCTTTCTTGTATAAAACTAAACCAGCATTATGCCATAGTTTTTATATTTACTTTTCAAAAAGTACAGAAGAGCCGATGGTGTCGTAACCGCTGGTATACGACTTGCCTGTTGATGAAATACATCTTACTGTGTATGTGTAGGTTTTACCTGCCTGTGCACCTGTGTGGGTGTATGAGGTTGAGGTTGTGTCTTTGAGCTTTTTCCAGCTTGTACCTGATTTCACAAAAACTCTGTATTTTGCGGCACCTGTCACCTTGTCCCACGTGATTTTCACGCCTTTTTCTGTGGACAAAGCGCTTTTAATAATCGGTGCTGCGATGAAAGTATTTTTCGATGAGGTTTTGTAGTAGCTCGAGAAATCTCCTGTGGTGTCGTATGCACGAACTCTGTAGGTGTAGCTAGTGCCCGACTTAGCCTCTTCGTGAATAAAGGTAGTAGTTGTTGATTCACCGAGCTTTTTAAAGCCGGAACCTGAATTTACATAGATGTTGTACTTGCTTGCACCTTTTGACTCTTTGTATGTAAGCTTTACTCCGTCTGCTGTGTTTGAAATCTTGGTTACAGTAGGAGTAGAGAGGAACATAGCCTTTGTGCCTGAGGTGTCATAACCACTCTTGTATGACTTACCTGTTGATGAAATACACCTTACTGTGTAGGTATAGGTTTTTCCTGACTCAACACCAGTGTGGGTGAATGAGGTTGAAGTTGTGTCCTTGAGTTTTTTCCAACTAGCAGCAGAATCCACAATCAAAGCTTTAGCTACTTCTCTACTTAGGCCTAGTACGTCAATTAGATAGGACATTTTTCTTGCAATCCATGGTGCTGCAAAAGATGTTCCGGCAACACTTCTTTCACCAGTATCACAGCAAACTTTTATTGGGTTACTTCTGTCTCCACCATAATAACTTACATCAGGCTTGTTGAAAAATGATAAAACAGGACCTTTTCTCGAATACGACACAGGTTTATTATTATAATCAACAGAATTAACCACTAAAGAATTTATTGAATCTGCAGGGGAGCCAATATATTTTTCCTCGCCATCTACTGTGCGTTTATTGGTTCCAGCAATAATAAAGATTACATCGTTTTCGCTTTGGATTTTATCTAAGATTGCTGCTTCAGGAGAAATAAAATTAGGGTGAATTTCTTTATCAGAACCCAAGGATAAATTCCATACTTTTATATCTCTATTTTCTTTTACAATTTCATCTATGGTACGTAGAATAGTAAACGAATTAAAATGTCCACTTGTTGCAACGCCAAAATGTCTTACTTTAAATCTTCCACAGCCATCGTCTAGTTCAGGGTTAATGGTAGGACCATCAACTATAATTGATGATACTGATGTTCCATGAAAGTAATCTTTTTGATCAAGCTCAATTTCATCAGGGATTTTTTTCAAATTCCACCCAATCTTTAAAATATACATCTTCCCGAAACATAGTATCAATTACACCAATGGTCGGTTCATTTGACGGGGAATGGATAGTAACTGAAGCAGTTGTTGAACCAAACAATTCCGCTTTTGAAAGCTTGGATATATCTGTAGTTGCCATTGCGATTAAGTATGATGCCTTGCTTTGAAGAACTCCTAATTGGTCTGGTGTAAGAAGTAATGTGGTCTCATCATATATTCTGCTAGGCAGTACATTAATACC
>JAUMXP010000227.1 GCA_030529125.1 Eubacteriales bacterium
AGAAACAGAATGAAAGCCTATTTAATAGTTGACTTGCCTGATGGCGAAGATATTAACGAATGTGTTGCTGATATGTTTATTCACGATTTAAATATTCGAGGTATAGCCAAATATAACGATGTGCCTTTAAGAACTTTGCCAGAAATGGAAGTGGTGTCTGATGACGCTTATGTATCGGACTATCTTGACTTTGATCTTGGTTGGAATACTTGTCTAAAAGCAATAACAGGAGAAACAGAATGAAATACATAGCTGAAATTGAAATACCTGATGAATATTTAGAAGAAGATGATGATGGTTTGGTTTATAAGGAGTTGACTTTAAATTGGGAAGTCTGTGGAAGCAAAGAAGATTATAAAGAACAGTTTTACAATGGCGAAGATACACCTTTAATGCCATTGATTGAGTTTAAAGCTGAAAACATTCCTAACCAGTTTCTTCTGGACTATCTCAAAAAGGTTCATAAAGAACTTAAAGATTACACAGGTAAAGACAAACGTGAAAGAGAAGTGCAGATGGATATGATATGTGAACTGTTAAATGCTTGGCAATTCGAGGTTTATAAAAATGAGTGATGAACAAATAATCGAAACTTTAGAAAACTTTCAAGCCTATTGTGCTTATCATCGAGTCTGCAAAAAATGCAAGTTTGAAATAGATAGAGAAGAAGGCGGAAAAGAATGTCAGCTTCAAAAACTATTTGTTGAATTAGCAAAAAATCCTATGCTTTGGGATATGTACAAAATAAGGAAGTTGTTTAGAAAATGAGCGAAGAAAAAGGAAAGTGTGAAACTTGCAGATACTTTGATGGCACATTTTGTTGCGGTGGCTATTGTGAGGATGATTTAACTTTAGTCGAGATACACAGATTAAACCGTGAAGCTGAAGAGCGAGGATTAATCGTAACTTGGGAAGAGGGTCAATGTGAGTATTGGGATGCTGAATACGATGATAGTTGCGAGGATATAGCATTTGATAATTGGAGAGAACGGTATGAAGAGTGATAAATCAGCACTTGTAATTGATACACCTGAAAGTTGTTATGAATGTAAACTCGCAATCGACACTTGTCATGGAACTATTCCAAACAAAGAATGGCATAACAAAAAACCTACATGGTGTCCTTTAAAACCTTTACCAAAGAGAAAACTTGTTTTAGAGCATATCAAAAACGGATCGGTGCTAAACGCTAAAGAAATATATGAAGCGGATGGTTGGAACGCTTGTCTTAAAGAAATAACAGGAGAAACGGAATGATAACTGTATTATTTGTGTTTTTGTGGGGATATTTAATCACTAAAGCTGGTGTTGATTTATTCGGTTTTATCGGTGTGGTCCTTATATCGCTGATATTCAGCACTATGTTAGACAGTTGTGCGAAGTGAAATATGACCGCAAAAGAAATGTTTGAAAAGAAAGGCTTTTCACAATATGCAAAAAGCGATAAATGCATCTGCTACACACGGAATGGTGGCAAGGTGAATGATGGCAACCACAGAATCAAGTTCAAAGTGAAACAGAAGAAAATCACTCTTCATAGCGATATTGATATGGAAACACTAAACGCAATTATAGAACAATGCAGAGAGTTAGGATGGTATGAAGAATAAACAAAGCGAGTTTAAAAAGTTCAAATCACAACTCAAAAAAACAGATCAGGCTAGAATCCTAGATACACGAGCGTTAGAAGATTTTAATGCCGGAATTCTCACTAGAGAAGAACTGTTTGAAGGCATCAAACTGAACAACAAGATGAAGTTTATCGGTGAGGTGGATATGGATGAGTTTGAACGGTGGGTGCATGGGCTTGGGTGGTAAAAATGACCTACGAATTATTTACAAAGCTATTGTCGAG
>JAUMXP010000228.1 GCA_030529125.1 Eubacteriales bacterium
AATATATGTTAAGAAACCCTGTTTAAAGCATAGATGATTTTGCTTTAGACAGGGTTTTAGTTTATCCGTGAATACATAAAAATACAGCGTAGCTACATAGCTACGCTGTATAATAACTATATTTATTTTTCAGCATAGAACCAGTCAAGGATTAATTTGTCGAGCGCTTCTTCGTCGACATAAAACTCCATGTAGTCGCCTGTGAGCACATTTTCGCCCTCAGGAGTGATAATATCCTTGAGTTCATAGTCAGCATAACGGCTGAACATAGAGCTGAGTGACTTGATAGAACAATCGGTCACGATATATGGTTCTACATCGCTGTATACATCAAGTACAAAAGAGTCATCCTCTTTCACTTTAGTATTAAATGCAGTTACAAAGTTCTGCATATATTCCTTATGGCGCTCCATACGGGAAATGTTCATCTGACTGCCTACGTCTTTACGTGTCTGTACGTATGTCAGAGCCTGTTCGCCCTTTAATGTGAATTCACCCATAGGAATAGAACTATCGACCATAGAGAAATCGTCTTGTACATTAACGGTAACTCCGCCAACAGCATCGTTGAGTATAGCGATAGCGTCCATATTCATGGATATATAGTAGTCAACATTGACACCTGACAGGAAATCAGATACGGTTCTTACTGTAAGCTCACAGCTATCCTCTAGACCAGTGCCATAAGTATGAGCAAGCGCAAGCTGACCGTATATTGTACCCGCAGGCTTGCCACCGATACCTAAAACATGTAAATCCATCATAGTATCTCGGTTAAGCACAAGTACGCTATAAGTCTCATCTACTTCGTCAAACAGCGCAAGCGCAACCATATCAGCCTCGCCTGTGTTGTTATACGAGTCGCTCGCTTTTACCTCTCCGCGTTCGTCAATACCCATGAGCATGAGCACGGTGACGTCCTGACGCGGATAATAGTCAACGCCATCAACAGTAACGGTTTTCGACGGAGCTTTTGCTACTTCTTCAGTTGATGGATAGAACAAAGCATCCAAAAACAGAAAACCACTAACTATCGCCAATAAACCTAAGACAATTATGCTAACTGTTGTAAGGGTAATTATTGCTTTTTTTGCCATAAAATTATTCGTTTACCTTGCGACGATAAATAATTAATGCAGCGATTGCAACGAGAGAAAGCATCATAATGCTACCCCAAGCAATAACACTTGTAAGGTCATTTGTAGCAGGAGAAGTGTCGCTGATGTTCATACCACTGCCAGGAACTAAAAACGCAACAGGGCATATATCTTCAAACTTAACAGTAACTGTGCCGTCACCGTTATTGATGCAATCTACAACAGGAACCCACTCACCATCAACATAAACTATAGCAGTGATGAAAGTGTTAGAAGAAATGCCAAGGTCGAATGTGAGGTCAAGTATTGTGCCTTCACCTGGAAGATGTGTAGGGATGTCTTCACAGAAGTCAGAAATATCAAAGAGATCCTTAACTACAAGGTCATCAGGAGACTTATCCTCTCCCCATTTTTCCTTAACTATGTCATTAAGCTCAGGACAAACTTCTGAGAGCTTAGTGTCTGGTTTATTGAGCTCTTCATAAACCTTGAGAAGAGTGTCTCTTGCATCATCAGGAATATCAGGGTCTGTTGGAGCTTCTGAAACTGATGTGATAATAAGGCAATCAAGGTACTCTGTTGAAAGCTTCTCTCCGTCAGGACCTGTGATAAAACCTACAACTTCTTTACCATCGACAATGTCGATGATAACCAGCTCAGGTGCGCCTTTGTTTGTGATGCTCTCTACAAACTCAGCAGCTGAAGCTGAGATTGTAACTGTAAGCATCAATACGATTGCGAGTACGAGTG
>JAUMXP010000078.1 GCA_030529125.1 Eubacteriales bacterium
AATGATATTTACACGTGGTCTTGGTATCTTGGACGAGAAAAAGACGGAGAGTGGGTTTTGATGACTTACGGGTATCCGTGATATGTTTTATTAATATAGAAAAGTCAACAATGTGGTATATTGATTACACGAAAGCCTCCCTTGTGTAAAGGGAGCCTTTTTTAGAAAAGCAAACAAAAACGGCGTACCGATTTGGTACGCCGTTAGTTGTTATAGAATTGTTTGACAGTGTCAGATTAGATTTCGTTTACTACTTTCTGAATAGCTTCTAAAGCGTCAGCTGGGAGCTTATCGAAACCGCCCTTAACTGTATCGCGGGAAGCGATGAAGTTAAGTCTGTCTGTCATTCTAGCCTTGAGCTCTTTTACGTACTCAGCATCATTGAGGTCAGGAACAAAGCCTTCCCACTCGAAGATCTCGATATCTTCGAAAGGACCCCACTGCTTAAACTGAGCTGTGCCCTCTACGATAGCTTCGATAACACCGAGAGTATCCTTAGGCTGAACCTTTTTGCCCATGAAGTCGCCTGTGTTGATGATGTAGCAGTCTACGTCTTTCTCAGCAACGAGCTTCTTGAACTTCTCGTAGTCGTTTACGAGTGGGTAAGTTCTGAATGGGTTAGCGTATGGCTCAACAACAAGTGCGTTAGGGTCAACACCTGGAGCAAGACGCTCAGCAGAGCTACGCTTTGTAGCAAGTGTAGCACCCATAGCAGAAGCTAAAGATGCACCCTTTAACTTAACAACTGGTGGGATTGTTGGGTCTTTCATGATCCAGAAGATAGCGTTAACAGGAGCTTCGATCTTGTCTACGCGGTTTGGTGACCAGAGCTTAGACTTGATAGCTCTACCGTTACCGTTACGGATATCTTCTGTAACTAATGTTACTTTACCCTCGTTGTCGAGTGTTGCAGAGCAGTTCTGAGCTGTTAAGAGATACTTGTTGTCAGGACAGCCTGTTGGATAGTCAGCTGTCTTGTCAAAGTATGTTGGCTCGAGTGCTACTGATGAACATGTGTCTGTATTGATGATGAAAGCATCGTCGTGGAGTACAGTTACGCCGTACTTGCCACCGTGCTTAGCGTGTGTGATAGTTGACTTACCTGAACCTGAAAGGCCGAATACAGAAGCAACGTATTTTGATCCGTCAGCGAGTGTGTATTCCTTCTGACCGCCGTGACATGAAGCGTAGCCGTTACGGTTAGCAACTGCCCATGCGATTGTGAGTGTGCCCTTCTTGTGTTCGCCGAAGTATCTCATACCTAAGATGCAAGCGCAGTTTGTAGCTGTGTTGAAGTATGAGAGGCACTTGCCGTCACAAAGGTCTGTCTGGTCTGTGCCCTTCCACTGTGGGTCTGAGAAGATGTAGATATCAGGCTCGTTAGTATAGAGCTTAGACTCTTTGTACATCTTGTTGTAGAACTCTGACTGATACTGGAAGTTGAGCATCCATGAGTACATGATGTTTTCTTCGCCCTCTGGAATGAGAAGGTGAGCTCTTACCATGAATTCAGGATCAAGACCGATGTATACGATAGCGTGGTACATTTTCTTCCAACGTGTATCATAGATAGCGTCCATACAAATCTTGTCGAGGCCCTCAGTATTAACACCAGGTTCGCCAGCGATTCTTCTAGCAGCAGCGTAACGGCCTGTGATAGAACCGTCGTTGAAGAGAAGAACTTTAGCGTCCTCAGGTAAACCGAATTCCTCGCCTCTGTATACAGGCATATCAGTTACGATTGTACCAGGTGAATTTTTAGCGAGTTCATACGCCTGTGCGAGTGAAGTAACCATAGTTACATTGTTGCCGTAGAATGGTGCTTCGATAATAGAACGTGTTTTTGCAAAACCTACTTTATCCTTACCAATCTCGTCATGTGTGTAAAAAGCTTTGGTTGACATAGGTGAATTCCTCCTTGAAATTTCCAAATTATCCCATGATAGTCATGAAACTTTACTCTTAAATTATCACCTAAATAGGGAATTTTGTCAATATACTTGAGAGAAAAATAACATATTATTAACAATTGTTTTTTCGTGATATTGACTAAGTATATTTTATTTTTTCACTCTTAACAAAAATTATCCGCAATTAATCAAAAAAGCACTCCGCAAAAAATTACGGAGTGCTAAATTTTTTATGATAATTTATAGCAGAGTTTTATCAGTAAACTACAACGTAAGTACCCGTTTTTACTTTCTTGTAGATTTTCTTAACTGCTGATGTAGGAGTGTTTACGCAACCATGTGAACCGTTGCCCATGTAGGTAGTGCCACCAAACTCAGAAGCACTACGCCACGATGCATCGTGAATACCGCAGCCTGAAGTTGTAAACGCCATCCAATACTGAACATAAGACGACCATGTAGGACCTGTCAAAGTTGCAGGAGACAGTTTCTGGAAAATCTTATATGCGCCTGTTGGAGTAGCATACGCTCCGACATTGCCTGTAACAACAGGAGTTGATACATAGGTCTTGCCATCAACATAGAACCACATGTGCTGTTTTGCGATACTGATTTCGATGTATGTATCACCGACATTCTTACCAAATGCCTTTGAGGTAGCTTTTCTGTTAAAGCTCAGATATGTACCATATACTTTAACTTTCTTAGCACCAACAAGCTTATATGGTTTAACACGGAAATAATATGTGTGACCAGCTCTGAGCTTACCAGTTACAACGCTTGTGCCTTTTGTAGATGTTAATAGCTTGAACGAACTGCGGTCGTCAGCTTTGTAGTAAACATCGTAGCCCTGAGCTACAGCGTTCTTCTTCCAGCTGATAGAAACCTTTCTGAGCAGGGAATCAGCTTTGACTAAACCTGGTGTGCATAAGCCTGCTACTGTACGCAGAGTTGAGCCCTCACCGATATATGTTTTGCCCTCGTACATTTTACGATAAGCTCTAACCTGATAGTTATATGCCTTGCCCTTTTTTACGCTCTTATCCTCAAAAGTAGTAGTGCTGTTTTTCTTGATTGTTTTGTACAGCACAAGCTTGCCTTTAGTAGAAGAATCCTGTCTGTAAATACGATAACCGTCAGCTCTGTCATTCTTTGTCCATGAAATCTTGATAGAAGTTGAGCACTTCTTCAGAGAAGGTGTGCCAACTTTAGCAGGCTGAGTAGCTGTCTTGCCTACCTGAGCATCGCCCTCGTAGACAACATCGTCTTCAATAACAAACGCAGCAACCTTGAACTGGAATGGTGTTGTATGTGGAAGACCTTTTACAGTGATTTTTGTACCCACTGTAGAAGTAAGATAACGATAGTCGTCATCCTTATCATTGTTCTTGTAGTAAACTCTATAGCCATCTGCACCCTCAACCGCATTCCAATAAAACTGGATCTGGTCAGAGTGCTTTGTGTTTTTCATGAGCTTGCCTACTTTACCCACTTTAGTATTGTCATACACGCAATCGCCCGCAGAAACATCAGGGTCAGGCTCAATCTCCACTTCACCCTCTGTTGTAGTAACAGTAGGAGCTTGTGTTGCCTGTTGAGTTTCAACAGTTTCAGTTACGGCTTCTTGTGTAGCCTCAACAGCAGTTTCATCAGCAGCTGTGTTAAGCTCAAGACCAAACACCATACTGACAGCAATAGTCAGCACCATAATAATGCTGATAATCTTTTTCATTCTACCCATTAATATCCCTCATTTAATATATGATATTTATTATATGTAAAGCTATTAGTCGATAAATTCAATATCTCCGTTTGGAGACATACTCTGGATTCTAGCAAGAGATTCGACCCTTACACCCATATCACGCACAAGCTTGCCACCTGCCTGATAAGCTTTCTCAATAACAATACCGGCACCAACAACTGTTGCCTTGGCATCTCTGATGAGCTTGATTAGACCGCAAAGCGCAGAGCCCTGAGCAAGAAAGTCGTCGATGATAAGCACTTTATCATCAGCGTGCAAGAACTCCTTTGATACTATGATGTCATAAACACGCTTATGAGTGAAAGATTCAACCTGAGATGTATACACATCACCTGCAATATTTACAGTCTTAGCTTTTTTAGCAAAAACCACCGGTACATCAAAGTACTGAGCAACTATACACGCAATACCGATACCGGACGCTTCAATAGTAAGGATCTTTGTGATTTCCTCGCCCTCATATAGACGCTTGAATTCTTTGCCGATTTCGTTCATAAATTTTACATCAATCTGATGATTAACGAAGCTATCAACTTTGAGAATATTGCCTTCAAAAATCTTTCCGTCTTGTCTGATTTTTTCTTCGAGAAGTTTCATGTTTCTACCCCTTAATAAAACTTACCTATCTTAATATTAAACATATTCTAATAGATAGTAATTGAATTAATATGCCAAAAAAGAAACTGAAACAAAAAATTTATCGAAAATACTAAATATTTTTGTAAAGCAACCGAAAAAGGTAACTATTATTCTAATTTACAATTAAAACAGCTTTCTATATAGTGTATTATTAAAAGGTAAAAATTTGCACATAATGTGTTTGGAGGTTTACTATGGCACAAAGTATTGTGAAATCAGACATTGAAATAGCTCAGTCAGTCGAGATGGCTCATATCAGCGAAATCGCAAAGAAAGCTCAGATTGACGAAAAGTATATTGAGTATTACGGCAGACATAAGGCTAAAATCGATTTATCCCTTTTAAACGAAAGCGATAAAAAAGACGGTAAACTCATCTTAGTTACAGCAATCACTCCTACTCCTGCAGGCGAAGGCAAAACAACCACAACTATCGGTCTTGCAGATGGTCTTAACGCTCTTGGCGAAAATGTATGCGTTGCATTACGCGAACCATCTTTAGGCCCTGTATTCGGTATCAAGGGCGGTGCTGCTGGTGGCGGCTACGCTCAGGTTGTACCTATGGAAGACATCAACCTGCATTTCACAGGTGACTTCCATGCTATCGGTGCTGCTAACAACCTTTTAGCTGCTATGCTTGATAACCACATTTATCAGGGCAATTTTCTGAACATCGACCCACGACGCATCACATGGAAACGTTGTGTTGATATGAACGACAGACAGCTGAGATTTGTGACAGATGGTTTAGGCGGTCGTGTTAACGGTGTACCACGTGAAGACGGCTATGACATTACAGTTGCATCTGAAATTATGGCTGTACTGTGTCTTGCTAACTCAATCGAAGATTTAAAAGCGAGACTTTCACGCATCATCGTTGGTTACACATACGACGAAAAGCCTGTAACAGCAGGTGACTTAAAAGCAACAGGCGCTATGACAGCACTTTTAAAAGATGCTTTAAAACCAAACCTTGTTCAGACATTAGAGAAAACTCCTGCTTTAGTTCACGGTGGTCCATTCGCTAATATTGCTCATGGCTGTAACTCAGTTATCGCTACAAAGATGGCAATGAAGCTTGCTGACTACGCTATCACAGAGGCTGGCTTCGGCGCTGACTTAGGTGCTGAAAAGTTCCTTGACATCAAGTGTCGTTATGCAGGGCTCAACCCATCAGCAGTAGTTATCGTTGCTACTATCCGCGCACTCAAAATGCACGGTGGTGTTCCTAAGACAGAACTTAGTAGCGAGAACCTTGACGCACTCAAAGAAGGTATCCCTAACTTACTCAGACATGTTTCTAACATCAAAGATGTTTATAAACTCCCATCAGTAGTAGCTGTTAACCGATTCCCTACTGACACTGATAAAGAAGTTGAACTCATCATCGAAGAATGCAAAAAATTAGGAGTTAACGTAGTACTGTCCAACGTATGGGCAGAAGGCGGCCAGGGCGGCATCGAGCTTGCTAAAGAAGTCATCAGACTCTGCAATGAAGAGGACAGCTCTAACTTTACATTCTCATACGAACTTAGCGGCACAATCGAAGATAAAATCAAGGCTGTTGTACAGAAGGTTTATCGCGGTAACAATGTACTATTCTCAAAGCAGGCTAAAAAGCAGATCGCTGACCTCACTAAGAACGGTTTTGACAAGCTCCCTGTATGTATCGCTAAAACTCAGTACAGCTTCTCTGATGACCCTACTAAACTCGGTGCACCTGATAATTTTGACATCGAAGTTAAGAACGTAAAGGTTTCTGCAGGTGCAGGCTTTGTAGTAGTACTGACAGGTGACATCATGACAATGCCGGGACTCCCTAAAGTTCCTGCAGCTGAGAAAATCGACGTTGACTCAAACGGCGTTATCTCAGGTTTATTCTGATATTAGTATACTTAAAGCGTAAAGAGCCACTCTTTTAAGGGTGGCTCTTACTTTATAGTTGTAAAGTACTAAAATCTATGTTATAATAAAAAGATAAAATGCGAAATCAGGTGATTTTATGAGAGTCAAGTACATATTAGGTGCCGAGAAGCCTTCCCTTTCGTTCGAGGTTTTTCCACCAAAAACACAGGATAATTTCGGTACTGTAAGTAGAGCAGCACTTCAGATTGCCCAGCTCAAACCCGACTTTATGAGCGTAACTTACGGTGCAGGCGGTTCCACATCTAAATACACTGTTGAAATTGCTAAGAGCATTTTAGATACAGGGGTTACCCCTCTTGCTCATCTGACATGTGTTTGCTCAAGCAAAGAGAGCATCAAAGAAAAGCTCATACAGATGAAAGACAACGGCATAGAGAACATCCTTGCTTTGCGCGGTGATATTCCTCAGGGCACCACACCTTCGCAGTGGGACTTCAAGTACGCTAACGAGCTCGTGACTTTTATCAAAGAAAACGGCGATTTCTGTGTCGGTGGTGCGTGCTATCCTGAAAAGCACCTTGAGTCTGCCTCAGAGCGTGAAGATACCGATAATTTAAAGCGCAAGGTTGACGCTGGCTGCGACTTTTTAACAACTCAGATGTTTTTTGACAACGACCTGTTTTACAAATATATCATCAGACTTCGTCGTGCAGGCATCAATGTTCCTGTTATTCCTGGTATTATGCCTATGTGCAACGCTAAGCAGATTGTCCGTAGCTGTCAGCTTTCGGGTGCGATGTTACCTGACAAATTCAAGCGTATTGCAGAGCATTTTTCTGACAATCCTGTTGCTATGCAACAAGCAGGTATCGCCTATGCGACCGACCAGATTATCGACCTTATAGCTAATGGTTTCAAAGCTATCCACGTATACTCTATGAACAAACCTGAGGTAGCTCAAAAAATCCAGGAGAATCTTTCTGAAATTTTCAAGTAAATCTACATATAATGCTTTTTGGGTGAGTAAATGGACTATGAGATAAAGACGTTTAGCATAAGCGCAGATAAAGTTAATATTGACAGTTCTTTAGCTCTGAGATATCTGCGAGTACGTAGAGAACCCGATGAGCAGATTAAAGAAATATACAAATCATGTTTAGACGAGTTTTTGCCTGTTGTTTCGTACAAAGCGTGTTACAGATATTTTGACATTGATGTAGTAGATGATACCGTACACTTTGCAGATGAGCTAACACTTCAAAGCGAAAAGCTAAGCAAAAACCTACTAGGATGCAAAGGTGCATTTGTCTTAGTCGCAACCACATCGATTTCTGTCGATAGATTAATACAAAAGCACTCTACACTGCGTGTCAGCCGAGCGCTGGTTATAGACGCTATCGGCTCTGCGGCTGTCGAAGCTTTCGCTAATACTGTGTGTAGTAAACTAAGCACCGAGTATAACATCACATTCAGACCACGCTTCAGCCCTGGTTACTCAGACCTCAGCATAGTTACACAGAAAGATTTGCTGAGCGTCTGTGATGCAAGCAGGAAAATCGGT
>JAUMXP010000229.1:0-392 GCA_030529125.1 Eubacteriales bacterium
GGATTTTAATTATGAATACAACTTACAAAGTTTATTTTAATGTGAAAAATTTAGACGTGTATTTATTTTGAACGACTAAGTTTTTTGTCCTATTTTGTATTTTGCAGTAGTATGCTGTAGTATATTTGAGCTTTTCTGTGAATGGTTTGTAAATATCGAACAAATATTCGAAAAACTATTGAAATTGATAGAAATATCTGCTAAAATAAAAGTCGAAGTCAAGCCCCAACTTCAACGAACACAACCCCGATTATTTATTAATATGCAGGAAAGGACGAAGAATTATGGATTATTATAAGTGGTCACAGGAGTATTTAGCACAGGCTAATAACCTGCTAAGAGTTATCGAAAAGAAGAAGTTGATGCTTAAAAAAGCTTCGCTTGATCAGCGT
>JAUMXP010000229.1:402-1841 GCA_030529125.1 Eubacteriales bacterium
CACGCTATTAACTCAGATATTATTAAACTACGTAATATTTATTACGAGTGTATGCTCATAGCTAAGCACCTGCGCGAGCGTTCAGGAGAGATGCTCAATGCAGCATAACTTTCTATCAATCAACGATAAAAACAAGGACTTCATAGTGTATTCACGTTATCTCTCATACGGCGCTAACGAAAAGGAGCGAAATAAGATGAAGTCTATTATGCTCAAAGCCGTAGAAAACGAGCTGACTCATCGTCAGCGCGAGTGCATCACTATGTATTATTTTAATAATATGAAGATGAGAGAAATTGCTGCTGTGCTATCGCTTACAACCCCAACAGTTTCTCGTCACATTCACGCAGGAGTGAAAAAACTGCAAAACGTAGCTAGGTATTACTAGATTTTAGAAACATCCCTGTTTTTTCAGGGGTGTTTTTTTCTTGCAAAAATTTATCGAAGATTTAAAATATTATTGAACCATTTATATTTATGAAACGTATATATAGTGAAAGCTTTCAGGAGGTGTGAAGTGAAAAAGACATTTGAAAAATTGATAGCAACACATTCTACCAGTCTGACTAAGCTCTGCACTTCCTTGTGTAATAATTTACATGATGCTCAAGACCTCTATCAAGCGACATGGGAGAAAGCCATAAAAAAATACAGACAATATGATTCAAATCAATCATTTGAAAAATGGCTGTTTGCAATATGTGTGAATACATATCGCGATATGCTCAGACGCTATGATAACAAGAAGGTCGTGAAATTTTCAACATCAGACGAACAGGAGAGTTTCCTCTATTCTATACCTGATTTTGATGTTGACAAAGATGAGTACATAGCTTTGCACACTGCACTTACAAACCTCAGACCTGAACATCGCGAGGTAATAATATTGTACTATTTTAAAGATTATTCCATCTTAGAATTATCAGAAATCTTGAGCGTAAAAGAAGGCACAGTGAAATCACGCTTGCACTTTGCACGCGAAAAGATTAGAAAGGAGATGCATATTGATGAAAAACAATGATAAACTGGATGCTATGATGCGCTCTTATTGTGAGCGTAACGTGACCGCTTTTGAGTATAAGAAAAAGAAGCATACAATGATGTACACATCAGTTTTAGCAGCAACGCTGGTGGTTGCAATACTTTTCACTATATTGATAATCCCAGCGCCAAAGTCGTCAGATAGTGTTACTAATAACAGCTTTGTGTTATCTGTTTCAGCGAACGAAGCTGATGAAAATGATACATATCATACAGTCAGCGCAAACGAAGTCTATCAGAATTATGGTGTTGAAGAACTGTACGTCGGACCTTCGCTGAAGGTGGTCGGAAAATCAATAGAAAAAGTCCACGTGTACTCACAAAACGGATACACAGGTTTATCTTGTTTTGCTAAAAATTATAATGTCACCGATAAGTATCATTTTGAGAATTTCCCA
>JAUMXP010000079.1 GCA_030529125.1 Eubacteriales bacterium
GCGTAGAAACATAAAAGTATTCAGATTTTGGCAAAATCTCAGCCACACGAGCAATAACCTCAGGCTCCATAAGAATAGCACCCAGTACCGCCTGTTCAGCTTCAGGGCTGTATGGAAGCTTCATGCCGTCGTAACCGCTGGTGATTTTAGTGTCAGCCAAAATAACCCCTTCTTACGTAAATATAATCAATTAGTTTTAAGCATTACTTATCAGATAGCTTTTACTTCTACCTGAATCTTAGCAGTGATAGCTGTGTAGAGTTTGATCTCTACATCATACACACCGCAGGTCTTAATATCTGAAGAAAGTGAAACCTTTCTCTTATCCACGTCGATACCCTTTTGTTTCTTAATCTCCAGTGCAATTTCCTTAGCTGTGATGCTACCAAAAAGCTTACCGTTAGCACCAGCTTTTGCGTTCATAACAAATGTAGAACCCTCTAGCTCTGCCTTAGCTTTGTTAGCAGCAGCAATAGCAGTGTCGATTTTAAACTGCTTTGACTGTTCAGCGTTTTTAAGCTCATTCATAGCCTGAGCGTTAGCTTCTTTAGCAAGATTCTTAGGAAAAAGGAAGTTGCGTGCGTAACCGTCTGATGCGTTAACAAGCTCGCCCTTTTTACCTAAACCTTTTACATCCTGTAAAAGTACTACTTTCATAACAATACCTCCAAAGGTTAACTTTTATATTAATCTGATAGTTGCAATCAATTTTTCTTTTGCTTCTTCAACACTGATATCAGCAAGCTGAGCCGCAGCCATATTCTGGTGTCCGCCACCGCCGAGTTTCTCCATAATAACCTGAACGTTGATCTTGCCGTATGAACGGGCTGAAATATTCACATTCTTAGAGTCAATGCGAGATATAACAAAAGAAGCATAGACATCGCTGATTGTGAGCATCTCATCAGCAGCCTGAGCGCTTAACAAACGAGAATTCTTCACAATGCCGTCGATGGTTGAAATAGCGCAGTTGTTTACAATCTGTGCTTTTGACACAAGCTTGTACTTTTCTCTATATGTATCAATAGAGTCTGCACCCTTTTTTCTCAGGTGAGCAGCAGCCTCAAAAGTACGTACACCTGTGTTGATAACAAAGTTCTTTGTATCAAGCATAATACCCGAAAGCAGACCTTCTGCTTCGAGCTTTGAGAGTCCATCGTCGCCCAGATAGCCAATAAGCTCTGTCACCATCTCTGATGTTGATGATGCGGTTGGCTCATGGAAAAATACATCTGAATCATCAATGTAATTAACCATCTTTCTATGATGATCTATAACAATAACCTTGCCACATAATTTGTGAACTTTAGGGCTTTCAATAAAGTCAGGTGAATGTGTGTCAACAATAAAGAGCAGGGTCTTTTCGTTAGCTATAGACATCGCTCTGTCTATATTGATAAACATATCGTCATGCTGTGTTTGCAGACGTTCAATCAATGACTTAGCCATAGACTTTTCAACGTCGCATACTACGTAAGCACGTTTAGAAAAAGTCTTCGTAACAACACTGTACATACCCGCTGCTGCACCAACACAATCAAGGTCAGAATACTTATGTCCCATAATAAGGACCTTGTCACACTGACTGATTGCGTTCTTGACTGATTCAGCGATAACGCGCACACGCACTTTGCTGGTTTTCTCGACGCCTTTTGATACACCGCCGTAAAACTCGTACTCGCCGTCAGATAAAATAGCAACCTGGTCACCACCACGACCCAATGCCATATCTATAGCTTTCTTAGCGTTGAGATGGCTATCGTAAAGATTTGAACAATTTCTACCGATACCGATAGAAACAGTAGCAGCTCTCTCGCCTATCTTAATCTGTCTTACTTTATCGAGAATTCTGAAGCGCTTGTCAATCTGTGTAAGCAGAACTTTCTCATCAAAAATAATAAGATACTTACTGTCAGCAAGTTTGCGATACAGGCAGTGATGCTTTGAAGACCAGCGTGACAGCAGGTTTTCAACCATAATCATAGCCTGAGTACCGTCTTCTTCAGAACTTGAGTTGAAGTCGTCTATATTATCAAAGACAACTAGCGCCACAGACTTCTGAGTGTTGTAAAACTCTCGTTCTATATTTTTGAAATATGTATTGTCGACAACGGAAACCATATATCCTTTGTCGACTTTATGAGTATACACTGTAAGCTTTTTATCCATAAATGTAGTGTCAACGCCACGTTCATTCATGCACATAGACTCAAGTGTCTCGTCTTTAATATATGATGCGATATTTTCGTTTACTGCTTCTGCGTTTTTAAAGAAAAGTCGCTTGAACTGTTTGTTGTATATAAGAATCTCACCATACTCTCCAAGCAACGCAGTTGGTAATTTGAGTGATTCAAGATACCCTTCTGATATACCAGCAGCAGACTGTGTAGCGCTTGCTACTACCTTTCTGACATAAATTCTGAATCTGATAATCAGAACAAGCACCACAGCCAAAGCAATCAACGAAACGCCTACTTCGACTAAGCAAAGTATTTTATTGTACAAGTAAGTTGCCGTTGCCATCAAAAGCATGACAAGAGCAAATATCAGGTAGACAGGCATCGCTGTCCAGATTCGTTTTTTCAAAGTAATACCTACCTTATCTTATCTTTACCTTTTGAGGTTTAAACCTCCATCAGTATAGGTAAAATCATAGGACTTCTGCGTGTGCGCTGTAAAATCAGCTTAGCCACATCGTCCTTGATTTTATTCTTAATAACTCCCCATTCGTGGATGTTGCGCTCAGCGCAATCTTCTAAAATATCGAGTGCACGCTGCTTAATCTCTTCGAGTAAATCTTCGCTTTCGCGTACATAGACAAATCCACGTGACACAATATCAGGACCACTGATAACATGACCGTCGTAAACATCCAAAGATGCAACGATAATAATAAGACCGTCCTGACCAAGATGTTTTCTATCTCTTAATACAATTGAACCGACGTCACCAACACCAAGTCCATCAACAAACACCTTGCCTGATGGCACAGGAGCGAGTTCTTTCATACTGTCATCTGTAAGCTCTACCATCTTACCAATATCGCCGATAAAGATGTCCTGCTTTTTCATTCCCAGAGAAAGAGCAAGATCCATGTGTTTTCTTAAGTGCTTCTGCTCACCATGAACCGGAATGAAGTACTTAGGCTTAACTAAGCTGTGCAAAATCTTCAGTTCCTCCTGACACGCATGTCCTGAAACGTGAACCTCGTACATAGACTCGTGTACAACCTCGCAACCGCGTTTTAAAAGTTCGTCAACAACGTTGCCGACTGTACGCTCATTACCAGGTATCGGATTAGCAGAGATGATGATAAAGTCGCCTGCGCCTACACTGACTTTTCTGTGGTCAGAATACGCCATACGTGACAACGCACTCATAGGCTCACCCTGTGAACCTGTGGTTACAAGAACGATTTTCTCCATTGGATAATCTTTGAGTGCATCAATATCGATAATAATGTTATCAGGAACCTCGAGATAGCCGAGCTCCTTGGCAACATTCATATAGTTGACCATGCTTCTGCCTGAAAAAGCAACCTTGCGGTCAAACTTCTTAGCGCAGTTGATAATCTGCTGAACACGGCTGATGTTAGAAGCAAAAGTAGCAATAATAATTCTGCTGTGACGTGCACGTCTGAATAATGTATCAAAACTGTCAGCTACTGTTTGCTCAGTTGCAGTGTAGCCCGGACGCGCAGCGTTAGTACTGTCAGCCATAAGCGCAAGTACACCCTCGTCGCCAAGCTGAGCAAAACGGGAAAGGTTGATCATACCACCTGACATAGGAGTGCAGTCGATCTTGAAGTCACCTGTATGCACCAAAGTACCAGCAGGAGAATGGATAGCTACACCAACAGAATCAGGGATAGAATGGTTAACATGGATAAGCTCAACATCAAAGCAACCAAGCTTGATGTGTCCACCATTTTCAACCACATGCAAATTAACACGGTCAAGGCTGTGCTCTCTTAACTTATTCTCAATAAGTCCAACAGTCAGTCTTGTACCGTAAATAGGCACATTAACCTTTGACAGAAGATATGGCAAACCGCCAATATGGTCTTCGTGAGCATGAGTAATAACAATACCCTTTACCCTGTCTTTGTTTTGTTCAATATATGTGAAATCAGGAATAACAAGGTCAACACCCAGCATATCTCCGTCAGGGAAAGCCATACCACAGTCAAGAATGATAATATCATCGTTGCACTCAAAAAGTGTCAGATTCTTACCAATCTCATTAAGACCGCCTAAGAATGCAATTCTTACAGGTGGCTTCTTGATTATTTCAACAGGTTTTTTAGCACTCTGTTTTTTGCTGTTTGACTTTTTACTTTGTGTATTGTTATTACTTTTTTTGTAAGTTTTTTTCTTGTTTGAGTCAAAGTTATTGACTTTGCCTTTTACATTAGCACGTTTAAATGATTTTTTATTTTTATCTGTGCTCAAAATACATTTCCTCCTTATAAATTTGTTTTATTATGTAAATCTGCATCTATACCGCTCAATGCAGACAAAAGTCGAAAAATCGCAAAAATGCCCTATATTAAGTATACGTATATCTATAATACCCTAAATGGGCGCTAAGGTCAAGTGAAACCGTCCATTACTTTTCACGATTATAATGTATAAAACACGTTTATTTTTATAGATAATTGTACTAGTCACTTTTTCAAGTATTATTATTGACCCAAAAGCATAGAATAATCACTCAAAAAGTGTTGCAATCTATGACTTGTGTGATATAATAAAGTGTGATATTAAACTAGGTAAGTAGGGGTAATTTCATTGAAAAAGGTTGAAATTTTTACTGATGGCGCTTGCTCGGGCAATCCGGGTCCAGGCGGCTGGGGCGCTATCCTACGCTACAAAGAAACAGAAAAAGAAATCAGCGGTGGTGAAGTCCTGACTACCAACAACCGTATGGAACTTATGGCAGTTATCAGCGCATTGAAGCTGTTAAAAGAACCATGCGATGTCACCCTGTATTCTGACTCACAGTACGTGTGTAACGCATTAAAGCTTGGCTGGGCTAAAAAATGGCAGGCAAACAACTGGATGCGTAACAAAAAAGAACGAGCACTAAACCCTGAATTATGGGAAGAGTTGCTAAAACTCTACGACTACCACGAAGTTACTGTTGAATGGGTCAAAGGACACGCAGGACATGAAGAAAACGAGCGCTGTGATAAACTCGCAGTCGCACAGGCACAAAAATACGCATTAGGATAATTAGGTGATTATATAATGAGAAAAGTATACGCAGACAACGCAGCTACTACAGCTTTGCATCCACAGGTATTAGAACAGATGATGCCGTACCTCACTACTGTCTACGGCAACCCATCAAGTTTATACAGAGTAGGTGCCGTTGCTAAAGAAGCTATCGAAGACGCACGCGCTAAGATTGCTACACTTATCGGCGCTAACAGCGCTAACGAGATTTACTTCACATCAGGCGGCTCTGAAGCTGACAACTGGGCTATCAAGGGTATTTGCCGTGCACTGAAGAAAAAAGGTAAAAACCACATCATCACAACTAAATTTGAGCACCATGCAGTACTTCATACCTGCAAGGCTCTAGAGAAAGAAGGCTTTGAGACCACATACCTCGATGTATATGAAAACGGTATTGTCAAAGTCGAAGATGTGAAAAACGCTATCAAAGACACAACCGCTCTTGTTACTATCATGTATGCTAATAACGAGATTGGTACTATTCAGCCTATTGCTGAAATCGGCAAATTATGCCGTGAGAATAATGTTATTTTCCATACTGATGCTGTTCAGGCTGTGGGTAATGTTGAGATTGACGTTGACAAGCAATGCATCGATATGCTCAGCTTGACCGCTCACAAATTCCACGGACCTAAAGGCTGTGGCGCATTGTACTGCAGACGCGGTGTTCGTCCTGAGATATTAATCGATGGCGGTGCACAGGAACGCACCAGACGTGCAGGTACAGAGAACGTTGCTGGCATCGTAGGTTTAGCTGCTGCTCTTGAGCTTGCTATCTCTACTATGAAAGAACGCAACGAACGACTCACAAAGATGCGTAACAGATTAATTGACGGTCTGCTCAAAATCGAACGCTCACGCTTAAACGGTGACAGAGATCAGCGACTACCTGGTAATCTCAATATGTGTTTTGAAGGCATCGAAGGCGAAAGCTTACTACTAAAGCTCGATATGGCAGGTATCTGTGCATCATCAGGCTCTGCTTGTACATCAGGCGACCTCGACCCAAGCCACGTACTGCTCTCTATCGGTCTGCCACACGAAATTGCACACGGAAGTATGAGATTATCTTTTTCTGACGAAAATACTGAAGAAGATATTGACTATATTTTGGAACAGGTCCCTCCTATCGTTGACTATCTGAGAATGATGTCACCACTGTGGGAAAAAATCAAAGAAGAAGAAAGGAACAACTAATTATGGCATATACAGAAAAGGTAATGGATCACTTTGCTAATCCTAGAAACGTAGGTGAAATCGCAGACGCTTCAGGTATTGGCGAAGTTGGTAACTCTAAATGCGGCGATATCATGAAAATGTACATCAAAGTCGAGGACAACGTTATCGTTGACTGCAAGTTCAAGACTTTCGGTTGCGGTGCCGCTATCGCAACAAGCTCAATGGCAACAGAACTTATCAAAGGCAAGACTATCGATGAAGCTCTACAGCTCACAAACAAAGCCGTTATGGAAGCTCTTGACGGTTTGCCACCAGTAAAGGTGCACTGCTCTGTTCTTGCTGAGCAGGCTATCAAAGCAGCTTTAGCTGACTACTACACACGTCAGGGCATCGACCCAGAGCCAATCGTAGGTAAAATTCAGGAATGTGATCACGATCACGGATGTGGCTGTTCTGATTTTTAATTCCTTAGAAGAAACAAACCGGCAGGATATAACCTGTCGGTTTTATTTTTTGTATAGCGAAAGGCACCCGCCGAATTGCGAGTGCCTCAGACAGAACATCTATATACTTTGGATGGAGGAGATTATTTCTCATTTAAAAGCTTGTTAAGTTCTTCCATAAATGTGTTGATGTCCTTGAACTGTCTGTATACAGACGCAAAGCGGACATAAGCAACCTCATCTACGTTTTTGAGCTGTTCCATTGTGAGTTCACCGATATAGCCTGATGTAACCTCACGGTCTAAGCTTGACTGAAGCGAAGCTTCAATGCTGTCAACGATCTTTTCGATCTGACCGATGGATACAGGTCTCTTCTCACATGCACGCAGGATACCTGCAGTGAGTTTATTTCTATCAAAAACTTCTCTAGATTTATCGCGCTTAACAACGATAATCGGAACTGTTTCAATAACCTCATGAGTAGTAAAACGCTTAGCACAGCTCAAGCACTCTCTACGACGACGTATACGCTCACCCTCATCAGCAGGACGTGAATCGATTACTTTGCTCTCTTCATAACCGCAATATGGACATTTCATTATGTGCACCCCACATATAGTTTTATTATTCTCTGTAGAAATTATAACACAATATATAGATAAAACAAGTTATATTTTTGTAACATATAGTTACATCTTGTATATATATTATCGCTAAATATGCAAATTTTACGATGAATTCTAAGTAAAAATGCATTTTCCGCCCTCCTTAAACCACAATATATATGTTTAAAATCTTTAACCATATATAGTGTTTCGGATAAAATATGTAAAATTATGGTTATAAACCCATTATTT
>JAUMXP010000230.1:0-492 GCA_030529125.1 Eubacteriales bacterium
TAATGGCTACTACACAGTTTTTATTTTCAGGTTTCGGTGGTCAGGGTATCCTCTTTGCAGGTAAGTTCATCGCTTACAAGGGATTGACTGAAGATAAGCAGGTAAGTTGGCTCCCTTCATACGGTCCTGAGATGCGTGGCGGTACAGCTTCTTGTTCAGTTATCGTTTCTGATGAGCCGGTTGGTTCACCAATCGTATCTAACCCTGACGTGTTGGTTGCACTCAACCTTCCATCACTTGATAAGTTCGAAAGTGCTGTTAAACCTGGCGGATTTATTTTCGCTGACTCAACACTTATCGAGCGTAAAGTAGAGCGTACTGACGTGAATGTTTTCTACATTCCTGCTACACAGCTTGCATCAGATAACGGCATTCCAACTCTTGCTAATATGATCGTTATGGGTAAGATGTTAAAAGAGCTTGGCGATTATACTACAGAAGGCATCGAAAACGGTTTAGCTAAAGTTATCTCAGCTAAGCGCGCAGATATGA
>JAUMXP010000230.1:502-1839 GCA_030529125.1 Eubacteriales bacterium
AGAGTTAAACGTTAAGGCTTTAGAGCTTGGTGCTGACTACTAATTCCCATCTCCTATTAAGAGGCTTCCCCTTGAGGGGAGGCTCCGCTGAAGGCGGTGGTGAGGTGTAGAACACAAAGTGTTCTTTATTACAATTTGTGCGAAGCACCCATGAATAATACATATACATTCATTAAGAAGGTGTTTTAATTGAATATCACTATCACAAAAACAACTACTCCAAAGCAGAAGCCTGATGAGTCAGCTTTAGGTTTTGGTAAAATTTTTACAGACCACATGTTTATGATGGACTATAGTAAAGAGACAGGCTGGACTAATGCTAGAATCGTTCCTTTTGAGAACCTTTCTATCCACCCTGCTTCTACTGTACTCCACTATGGCTCAGAAATTTTCGAGGGTCTTAAGGCATATCGCAGAGTTGACTCAAAAGTACAGCTTTTCAGACCTATTGAAAATATCCGCAGAATGAACCGCTCTGCAGAGCGTCTTTGCCTTCCTGAGCTTCCTGAAGAAGAAACTCTCGAAGCACTCCTAAAATTCGTTGAAGTTGAACAGGACTGGACTCCGTATTCTGAAGGTACATCTCTGTATCTTCGTCCATTCCTCTTTGGTAATGACGAGTCTTTAGGTGTACACGCTGTATCAAACGCTACATTCATCATCATCGCTTCTCCTGTTGGTTCTTACTACGCAGAGGGCATCAACCCTGTTAAGATTATGATCGAAGATGAAGATGTCAGAGCAGTACGTGGCGGTACAGGTTACGCTAAGTGCGGCGGTAACTACGCTGCATCTAACCGTGCAGGTGAGCGCGCTGCTCAGCAGGGTTACTCACAGGTATTGTGGCTTGACGGTGTAGAGCGTAAGTATATCGAAGAAGTTGGCGCTATGAACGTAATGTTCAAGATAGACGGCGAAATCGTTACTCCAATGCTCTCAGGTTCAATCTTACCTGGTATCACTCGTATGAGCTGTCTTGAAGTACTTAGAAAAGAAGGCTACAAGGTATCTGAGCGTTTACTCTCAATCGACGAGCTCGAAGAAGCTATGGAAAAAGGCACACTCGAAGAAGCATGGGGTTGCGGTACAGCAGCTGTTATTTCTCCAATCGGTGAGCTGTGCTACAAAGGCAAGAAGTACGCTGTAAACAATGGCGAAATAGGCGAAACAACACAGCACCTCTACGATACATTAACAGGTATCCAGTGGGGTAAAATTGCAGATGAATTCGGCTGGATTGTTGAACTTTGATTATCGCTGAAATAAAAAACTAAGGCTCTCTTAATGATATGCACCCCAAAAGTTAGACACTTTTGGAGGTGCATATTTTTATGGCA
>JAUMXP010000231.1 GCA_030529125.1 Eubacteriales bacterium
AGAAGGTATTGATGAATCACAGCAGTCAGCTATCACAGATGCTCTGAACAAAGCATTCCCTGATAACAACTTTGAAAACTCAGAGACACAGTCTGTTGAGTCAACAATGGGCTTTAAGTTCCTCTTGAAGTGTCTCACTGCTGTACTTATCGCATGTGCTCTGATGGTTCTTTATGTTACTATCAGATTTAAGCGTATCGGCGGCTTTTCAGCTGGTATGATGGCTCTTGTAGCGCTCTTCCATGACGTTGCCATGATTTACTTTATGTACGTAATCTTCCAGATGCCTATCGACTCCAGCTTCATCGCTGTTGTTCTTATGATCTTGGGTTACTCACTTAACGATACTATCGTTATCTACGACAGAGTCAGAGAAGAACGTAAGCTCGCAGGTCCTAAGGCTGATATAGCTCAGGTATTTAACCATAGTGCGTCTGCTGTTATCAAGCGTACAATTTTCACTTCTATAACTACTCTTGCTGCTATCGGCACAGTTTATATTGTTGCAAGTATTTTTGAGCTTGATTCAGTTAAGGCATTCGCTTTACCAATGATGATCGGTGTAATTTCCGGTTGTTACTCATCACTGTGCATTGCTGGTCCTCTTTGGGTTAAGTGGCAGAAGAGAAAAGAGAAATAATTCTATATAAGAATTATCACAATATGTTTTCAAAATTAGGCAGTTCGCTTTCCTTCATGGAAAGCAGCTGCCTTTTTGTTTTTTGGCAGACTGAATAAAATGTCTTTTTGTCTTCATTTTTGATAGAATCTTTTATCTCTGAGATGCTGTCAGATATGTTGTTTATCTCGCTATGGAGCAAAAAAGTTTTTAATTTAGTTTCTGAATTTTTCCAGTTTTGTTCCGTTTTTATGCATAAGTCATATGCGTATTTATATTCTTTGATAGAATAATAATCTTCAATTTCTTTTATCATATAGGTGAAATTTTCCTGATTAACATCGACTAAATATAATTCTATTGCGGAAAAAAGTATAGAAACTATAAGTAGTGAAACAGCTGCCCATAAACGCTTCATTATTCTTCTCCTTTGTATTTTAATAAACTTATGCTACCGTTGGTTTCTACAATTCCATAGCGTATATCAGTGACATCAAACACCTCTTGTTGACGTAGCAAACTGTATAAATCTTCGTAACTGATTCTCAGCTTTTTAATCTGATTTTCGAGTATTTTCCCATCTTTAATAATAACCACGGGATTACCACAAACAACTTTTCTAAATTTAGAACTTTTGAGCATAATTACGCTTACAATTATCTCTAGTGATACAAGCACTAAAATAGGCAATAGACCACTCAGAAGCGGTTGTTCAACATTCTGCATAGGTATAGCTGCTATATCTGAGATAACTAGTGTGATGACCAGTTCTGAGGTTTGCATATCGCTTATTTGTCGTTTACCCATTATGCGTACAGCAAGTATGATAAAAGCGTATAACAGTATTGTCCTGATAAGAGAAATCAGCATGAAATCACCATCAATAATATGTGCAGGAATAAAAATCCTATTCATAGCCAAACATATTATTGGAATAAGTAAAAAAATATGCAATTTTATGCATAAAATACGCAAAAAGTTCTTTTATAGGTTTATAAACATAATATATTGGAGTATAATCAAATCTGTATAAGTATGCAAAAATGCTAATCTAAAATACTTACAGAAAGTCGGTGTATGTTATGAATCCTGAATACAGCGTATCACTTAAGAAAATTATCGATGAAATCGGACTTAAGGAGTACTATATGCCTAAAGCTCCGGAT